>DXCZ01000105.1 GCA_019115765.1 Candidatus Mediterraneibacter stercoripullorum
AATCTGCGTAAAGCGCTGTCTAACGTCTCGTTTTCTTTAACGATTACATTTGACATAGTCTCACACCTAACCTCCCCTCCAGCCTTGTATTGTGCATCATACGACTGTTCGGGTATATTTATTGCACTACACAAGATTATAGCATATTTTTCTTTTCCGTCAACTGTTTTTTCCGGAAAAACAGGAAATTTCGCTTCCGATCGAGCAGGCCGAGCCTTTTCATTACTGTGCTGTACCTTCCATGACATCTGCTATCATACTCTTTGCCTCTTCCACACTGCTTTCATCTGGAATAACTACCGACAGCATCTGGCCGGGCATGGAGTAAGTTTCAGCGCTGGAAACCTGTCCCTCTGATGTATATGATGTGATGTTCCAGCTTGCCATATCTGAAAGCTGCATTCTGACAAGATCAGATATCTCTTCCTGACTCATATTTGTCTCAAAACTTCCGGCTACTGCGTTCATCACACTCATGTAGTTTGTCAGGAGTGAAGATGATGCCGCTTTCTGGATCACAGCGCGGATCACTTCCATCTGGTTCCGTCCTCTCTGGAAGTCTCCATCTTTAAAGCTATAACGCTCTCTGGCAAAAGAAAGTGCCTCTTCACCGGTCAGATGATTTACACCTTTATGGATCTCAGTACCTCTCGCAGTAAAGTCGTAATCCGAATTAACATCAACGCCGCCAAGTGCATTGATAATATCTATAAACCCTGAGAAATTTACACGGAGATAATAGTTTACATCTACGTCATACAGCTGTTCCAGTGCGTCAATAGACGCATTTATTCCGTAAATACCTGCATGTGTAAGTTTGTCCTTAGCTCCTCCCGTCTCAGAATAACTGATATAATAATCACGCGGTGTCGAGAGCAGAAGGATATCTTTCGTTTCCGTATTTACAACTGCAAGAATATTTACATCGCTTCTGGAACGTGTCGAAATTCCTCCATACGTATCAATTCCACTCAAGTACATGATAAAAGAATTCGAACCTGCATCTGGCTGAGATGTGACAGTCTCGCTGCCTCCATCAGCGCTTTCATAAGTAAAAGAGGCAATCTCCCGAAGCCCTTCTTCTGCCCATGCATAGTTCTCTGCTTCTGACGCCGTGGAAATATAAGCGCTGTTAACGACAATAACCCCGGCCTCTCCATTGTTCAGTGCGTCCAGAAGTGCAAATACATCTCCATACTCGGTAACCGCAGGATCCTTTCCTATAGCAGATGTGATCTCGTCCATTGCTTTATCTGTGTTCGTCCGGTCGATAGCTGTGGCTATCCCGAACTGGTAATCTGCCACATCTGCGAGTTCCTGTGCGGGATCAGCATCCATTACATAAACGCCGATCACATCTGTAGATGCAGACACTGTAGCCACATCCCGAATCGTTGAATCCATCTTGTCAATGTACACACACCCGGCAATGCATGCCACAGTCAGGGCTGTACAGATCACATCTGCGATCACGGAAGATATCTTCCACTTCTGCATAACGCCTGTCAGGACGCCGAGAACAAGTAAGACAATCCCCAGTGCACCTAGATATAAGCCGGGAAGCATATCTGTCCCCACAAGGACTGAAAGTAATACGATCGCAGCCACTGCATAAACAGAAACAAATGAGTAACCGACTTTTCTATATATGGGAAGTCCCTTATGTTTTCTCTTTCCTCTTTTTCTGTGTTTTCTGTTATTTATGTTTTCCATAGAGAGTTCTCCCTTTTGTATACTCCATTATTTTCAGTTTCATTATCCGCAGTATCTTATTATCCCGATCCTTCCCCTTTCAATACAACGCCAAATGTTTTCAGCAATATTTTGATATCCTGTCCGATGTCCCAGTTCTGGATATATTCCATATCCATCTTGACGATTTCTTCAAAGTCTGTAATATTGCTTCTTCCGCTTACCTGCCACATTCCGGTGATGCCCGGCTTCATGGCGAGCCTGCCTCTGTGATGATACTGATACTTCTCCCATTCATCCACTGTAGGAGGCCTGGTCCCCACCAGGCTCATGTCGCCCTTCAGGACATTCCAGAACTGGGGGAATTCATCGATAGACGTCTTCCGGAGAAACCACCCCAGGCCATGACGTTTTCCATCCGGTCCGCTGCCGATGATCCTTGGATCATCGTAGAGCTTAAACATATTACCCTGCATCTGATTCCTTGCTTCCAGTTCTTTCTTCCGCTCTTCGGCATCCATATACATGCTGCGGAACTTATATATCTTAAACTGCCTTCCATTCTTCCCGATACGAACCTGAGAAAAGATTACCGGTCCGGGAGAAAGAATCTTGATCGCCGGAGCGATAAACAGGAAAAGTATTCCGGTAATGGCAAGCCCCACCAGACTTCCGACGATATCCATCAATCTCTTAAGGAAACGTTCTCCTACACTTGCTGAGCTGATTCCTGAAGACATCACCACATATCCTGCAAAATTTTCAATCTTCGGATTATAAATATCATTCTCGGGCTCAGTAAGTTTCTGATATACAGTCACTCCCATCTGCACACAGATTTCTTCAAGATCCTGAGGGATCTGTGACTTATCCTTTACATTTACAAGTATTCCATCGATCCATTTGTCTCGGATATAATCAAAGAGTCCTTTTGGAGTGCATACCACTGTTTCTCCGACTATTTTCTTTCCCACAACGTCATCCCGATCTGCCAGCACGATACCTACGATTCTGGTTTCATTATAGGAATTTTTCTTAACAGTTGTAATCACCTGTTCTGCAATGTCGGCGGATGTAAGAATAAGCAGTGCTGTTTGATTATCATTTATATCTCTGTGTTTCCGAACATACATTTTCCAGAAAATCCGCTCCAAATAAATCATAAAAACTGCACTAACTGTAAAAACAATAAACGATATTCTTGAATACTCACTGCTGTTTTTCGACAAAAACAGGTAAAACATGATAAATACACAAATAGTGAAAACGTATTTCAGAACAGCTTTAAACTCCTGAAAAAATCCTCTTCTCATGATTCCACTGTAATTTTCCAGAAAAAAGCCTGCGCATATACCGACCAGAAAAAGCATAACAGCGATATTCAGATAGAGTTCTTTTGCATATGGATTCTCAAAACCATTTCTCAGAATATATGCCAGAATAAATGTAGCCTGAATAACAACTGTATCCAGAATCATGAAATCCCAATGTTTCACCCAGCTGCCTGAAATTTTATTATACAATCTGTTACCTCCTGTACCGGAAATCCAAAAACCGGATTTCCTTACATTTATCTTGAAGTGCTGTTCAGTCTGCTGTACATTAAATCAGACTCTTCTGCCCTGTCTGACATTATAACTTTTTCCGTTATATTTTACAATCCCATTATATGAAGAGTCCCATTTCCCTTTTACCACATAATACCATGTACCTGAAGTATGTTTTACAAGTCCGATATAATTACTCTGCATTTTGCCTTTCTCCACATAATACCAGCTGCCCGTTGTATGTTTTACAAGTCCTGTATAACTGCTCTGCATCCTGCCCTCCAAAACATAGTACCATGTACCGCTTATGTGTTTTACCAGCCCTGTTGCACTATAATTTATTTTTCCACTTTCTACATAGTACCAGCTGCCTGTTGTATGTTTCACAAGTCCGGTATAATTGTCCTGCATTTTACCATTTACTACATAATACCAGCTACCGCTGACATGCTTGATCAGACCGGTCACTCCGTAATTAATTTTTCCATTTTCCACATAGTACCAGCTGCCTGTCGTATATTTCACAAGACCAGTATAATCATCCTGAATCACTCCATTAACAAAATAGTACCATATCCCATCTTCCATCTTTCGAAGACCTGTAAAATCATCTGGCTCCACGCCTGTATCAGAATCATCCCCGGTATCTGGATTTTCTTCATCATCAGGATCTTCTCCGGTTTCCGGAGCATCTTCGTCTGCTTTATCGGGGACATAACTCACAGAAGACATGGGATACGCTGTATTAAATTCATCCGTTATATATTCTGCGTCCCGGATATGATCTAAAAAGTCAGACTCGCACTTCAAGAAATAACTGTATTCTTCATTTCCCGCATCCCATGTCGAATCAAGATTGTAATATAAGCCGTCAATACACACTATATTCCAACCATGTGCATCGCCGTTTCCAGTTCCAGATATGATACGACTGTCAAGCCCCAGTTCCAGTGCCATACGGTAATATAACAATGCATATCCCTGACATACAGCTTTATGATCAACCAGTGCTGCATATGCCGTATATTTGAGCTTATAATCACTATTATTCAGATTATCATAATCATAGGAAACCGTACTGCATATATAATCATAAACAGCTTCGGCTTTTTCGTATTCGCTGTCATCGTAGACATCTAGTTCATCAAGTACCTTCTGAACCTGTTCGTCAACAATACTTTCCTGTTCATATGTCGTATAATAAGTATATGTATATGTAAAAGTCATATAATACATATTCTCCGACACCTGTCCCTGACCATCACAATCCCATCCAGCATATTGCCACTGAAGATAGTCCCCTTCGTCCGGTACTCCCGTATGCGTCAGCGCCTGAGCAGCAATTTCCCGCAGCATGGCTTTCGTCGGTTCTTCTGGGGTTTTGTAATGAACAACAATCGTCTCTTCCCGCTGTTTCATTCCCTCGCGAATTATTTCGGCTGCTTCATCAACCGTATCTGCATACTCTTCTTCATTAATATCTTGCTCATCTGCACTGCTATAGGTCGTAATACCACTGTCATGATTCTCTGAAGAATATCTGTTAAGATCCGATTCATCAACAACATCTTCATAAAGAGGATTAACGTACGTTTCCTCCTCCATATACACTTCGCCCGTTTTATCAGACTTTGCTGCAGCTTGAGCGCTTTCTTCCGAGCCTGATCCGTCAGCTCCATAAACCCGGATAGCGGCAGTCTGTGAAAAAACAAGCGAAACAGCCAGAAGAAATGCGGTATTCCTTCCGAGTCTTTTTTTCATCTTTATTTCCTCCTATGAAAAATGGTTAGATTCCACTTTCATGCAATCTAACCATTTTCACTAATATTCAGCCAAATGGACATGTCTATAAAATCAATCCAAAATCTGATTTTATATCCTTCATTATACTTTATACTTTTCTGCCCTGTCTGACAGTATACGTCTTTCCATTATAAACTGTAGTTCCATTATAGGATGAATCCCATTTTCCCTTTACAACGTAGTACCATGTACCGGATGTATGTCTCGCAAGACCTGTATAATTACTCATCATTTTGCCTTTTTCAACATAATACCAGCTGCCTGTTGTATGCTTCACAAGTCCGGTATAGTTAGCCTGCATTTTACCGCCGACTACATAGTACCATGTGCCGCTTACATGTTTGATCAGGCCGGTTTTACTATAGTTGATCTTGCCTTTTTCAACATAATACCAGCTGCCTGTCGTATGCTTTACAAGCCCTGTATAGTTAGCCTGCATTCTGCCTTCTTTTACATAGTACCAGCTGCCGCTTACATGTTTGATCAGACCGGTCTTTCCGTAATTGATCTTACCTTTTTCAACATAGTACCAGCTGCCTGTCGTATGCTTTACAAGTCCGGTATAATTTGCCTGCATTTTGCCTTCTTTTACATAATACCAGCTGCCGCTAGAATGCTTATACAGACCGGTTGCGCTGAAGTCGATCACACCATTCACAACATAATACCAGCTGCCTGTCGTATGCTTCACAAGTCCGGTATAATCTGTCTGAACTTCGCCGTTTACGAAGTAATACCATACACCGTCATCCATTTTTCTAAGACCTGTGAAATCGTCTTCCTCATCGGATCCTGTTGCTGGAAGAATAACTTCTTTCGTATCAGTTACGGTACCGAGAACTTCTCCATTTTCATCTGTAACTACCGCTGTAGCGATATATACGTCTTTGCCGTCCTCTTCTTCCGTTGCAGGCTTGCTGTTGGCCTCATCTTTTACAACTTCTGCAGTGATATTCTCATGCTTATCACCGCATACGGAACAGGTTGCTGTCGCCGTTGCCGTATATCCGATAACATTGCCGTCATCATCCTTGACCTCAGTCCATGTAAAGTCGCCTGTATAAGTATGCTGTCCGGGCTCAAGTGTCTTTGTTGTGCTTAACGAATACTTGATTCCGTTAACTTCGCCTTCTGCTGTGTAAGTTGCAGTTGCGCCCTCAGCGCAATCACCTTCTGTAGAAGTAACTTTCGCTGATGCCGTTACCGGAGTATCCAACTTCATGGAAACTGTATTATCTTCACAAAGAAGATCAAGTGCGTTCTTTCTTTCCAGGCATCCAGCAGTACATTCAAGTTCAGAGAATGTTACGGTTGAGCAGTCATCGCTCCACTCAGCATCTGTTGCATCATAGGTATGTCCGGCTGTTGCAACTGCCTCGTCATAGATGGCTTTGTTCTTCTCATACTCAGCCATTTGCTGTTCGTATTCCTCATCTGTTACATAGGAATTCTTCTTCGGCTCTGTGGGCTCGCTGATGTGGAAACCACACTCTGCGCAGACATAGGATTCGCCAGAATTCCATGTTACAGTACTCGGATCTGTCTCGCTTGTAACATCATCCTCTGTCGTATAGTACGTTTCCTGATACAGCAGATAGTGATGAGTATGCGCTGTGCCTTCCTCTGTCGTACGGCTGTCCGCTTCAATTGCGCCGCACTCTGTACAGCGGCTCTCTGTATATCCGTCACGGCCGCAGTAAGCATCTACTGTCACGTCTTCATATGTATGAGATGTTCCTGCGAAATGGGTCATATCCATAGTTTCAACCGCATTTGCAACCCACATGAATTCTGAGTTGTCATTAATCTCACGCTTGTATCCCAACTGCTCAAGCATATCATCGGAGATGCCCTGATCCTCCATCATCTGAGCTGAGAACTCATTGTAATTCGGATTATAGTTGCTTTCTTCATATGCATATCCATAACCCTCACTCGCATAATCATAAAGATCAGCTTTTCCTGCAATATAAGAAAGATTTGTCGCAATATCAACGTACAGCGTATCACCCTTCAGCGCCATGCCGGCAATCGGATGATTCTCAAATGTGAAATCAGCGCCTTCCGCATTGTCAACTACGTCGAAAGCCATAGCGCCGAATACTTCTGTTTTATCTCTTGTGGCACTTACTGTATTGTATTCTTTCACCTTGACAACCTCACCGGATTCAAGGTCATAGCTCAGGATACAGTTAGAAACGTTGAAATAAAGCTTTCCTTCATACAGGACAGGTGTCGTATGGATTGCCGGATAAACGGACTGTTCTTCCACGAACTGCGCATACAGCTCTGTAAGCATCTCATTGGCTACCATCTCGCCCTCTGCATTCCGCACCATTACAGAACCAGATTCATCGGAGTTAAAGTCAATGAGAGTTTCATAATCCTCGTCTCCATCTCCCATATCATCGCCGTCCATCTGATGGCGTACTATCTTGTATACCGCATCTTCAATGTTCATATCCTGGTAATTGCCATTACTGTCATTAAACTGTCGCAGCATTTCAAGCATATCTGTGGAGTCATACATATAATACATGTAAGTACCATCAGAATATACATTGCTGACAGCGCGGGTTACCCAGGTTCCTTCATAATCAGAACTTGTATAATCTGCATTCACTGTAGATCCGGTGCAATCCGCATACAACGTCTTGATCTCTTTATAGTTTCCATCAAACATCTCTGCGAGAGAACTATGGCTGATCATAAAGTATGTATGATTCATATAACCGTCCGTCTCAACACGGTCACGGTTCATAACCTCTGAGAATACATCAGTATAGCAGGGGTCTACATAATACCATTTTCCATCCACCTTAACTGCATTCCAGAAATGGTCGGAGCTGAAATCAGGCTGCGGAATACCATACATGCTTACCGCTGCGTCGAAAGTAATTCTTACAAGGTCAACATTGTAATCCTGGTCGATATCCAGATTGCCTTCCTCATCATAGTAAAGCTCTGATGCTGTCTTCCAGTTGTCAGCAACTGTGATATCTGTAGCTCCATCCTTCAGGTAGTATTCCGGATACATGCACTGCATCAGATAAGCAAAAGCCTTTGCATATCCCATACATACGGCTTTGCCTTCTGCAAGAGCGCCGATGTGGTTACCTTCCCAGTAGCCGAGGATTCCCTCTGTCAGACCTGCTGCAGCCTGCTGCGTATACACTTCAATTGCCTGATTCGGAGTCATATTGCCAAGATCAGGAATCTGTGTATCCATGATCGTATTATATGCTTGATCGACAGCAGCCTTGCCTTCTTCAGACTGGAGATATGCATTTACCTGCTCATCAATCTGATCAGCGACCTCTTCTCCACCGAAATTATCGGCAATGAACTTATGGGGATCTTCAGAAATCTTCGCTGCATGTTCCTGTAAGTACGCATCTGCCTCTTCTTCCGATGATCCATTTCCCATCACTATCTGCTTGATTGCATTCTGATAAATTGCGAGAGAAACCTGCTGCTCTGCAACCGCTTTGAACTGAGACTGGAACTGTGCCTCAATCTGCGGGCGGTATACTTCTTCCATCGCCGCATAGATCTCATCATAGTGCTCATGCTGCTGCGGCTCTTCAGCTGCCATGATCGGATTCTCCGGATCCATCTGGTTCATGATATAGGACATATCAAAGCTACTGTTCTGAGCCAGCCATGTGTTCAGAGCCATGATCTTCTGAACATCTGTCTGGGCGCCTGAATCCTCAACTGCCTTCAGAGCTTCATCTCTCTTCGTTCTGATCGTACCTGCATAATACTCGATGGCGAACTGATCACCATACAGGAAGTTCATGATCATACCGGTCAGATCATCATAGGAATAGTTTCCAGTTCTTACGTCATCTACAGATTTGCCTGCCAGGCAAAGCATCTCGCCCAGCACACCAAGACCGTCCTCTCCATTGTCATTAAACATCAGATAAAACGGGCTCTGCACGCCAAGGACGTCTGCATTGGCCTGCCACTGCTGCTGGTACTGACCGTACATTCCCAGAACTGTCTTGATCTGCTCTTCTGTCAGTGCGACGGAATTGCCTTCAGCATCAAGTACCTTGATACTTTGCAGTTCTTCTTCGATAGTAGCGATCTCCGGATCGCTCGTGTCAACTGCATCCAGCTCCTCTTCACTGAGCTGCATTTCATTCGGAGTGATCTCCGGCGCCTCGATCTTGGAAGTATCCACGGTAAATGTAGACAGACTTTCCTCAAGTTCGATGCTGATCTCAGTATCTCCTCCTGCATTATCTGCCGATGAGTTCTCCGTGTCTGTCTCGGCCTCTGTCTGAGATGACTCTGGTTCTGCTTCGGCAGCATCTCCCTGTGTCTCTTCCGCCGTGTCGGCTGCCGTATCAGCAGCTTCCTGTGTCTCTTCAGACGTCTCCGGTGCGGCAGCATCTTCCTGAACCTGCGATTCAGCAGAATCAGAAGGAGTTGCACTTACCGGCGTTGCCACAAGGCTCAACGTCATCGGGACGGCGAGAAACAGACTCAGGAACCGTTTTGTGTTTCTCTTCATCTTCACTTCTCCCTTCAATGAATTTTCTCTGCCTGATAAATATATTTCAGTCAGAGAGTTCTTATACCCCACTCCTCATATACAAGATGACTGAAAACAGACGCAAAATGCCCTATGCATATTACAAGAGGTATATCAATGTAAGAATACCACTAAGATTTCAAAATATCAAGCAATATGTTCGTGATTTTCACTGCTGTTTTGCCAATGTATCTCATTTTATACATATTTTAGCAACTTTTACAATAATCGACTTACTTACGACATTTCGCGTATCACCAGTGCACACAAGTCCCCTGTCGTCCTTACATTTCGAAGTGCAGACGCCGGGATCCTGACTCCGAACTCCTCTTCCAGATCGCTCAGCAGCACATAGGCTTCTACCGAAGCAAGTCCCATCTCTTCGTACAACGTAGTGTCTTCTGTTACTTCCAGTTCAGTCTCAGTAGATTCTGCAATAACTTCCAGTATCTTCTGCTTCAGTTCCTCAATGCTCATCTTTCTGTTCCTCCTGATTCCTGCGGCGCAGCAGTTTCCCGCTGCTTGTCTTCCCGGCAGTTCCTTCCGGGAAACATATCTTCATGATCTGCCGGTAGACAGGTTCACTCTCGTTATACTGCCCGATCTCTTCCCGGATCCGTTCCTGCATTTTTGCTTTTTCTTTCATCGTACACCCGTCGGGATATCCGGGATACACCTGAGCGGTGATCAGGTCTCCTTCCGCACATACTATCACATCACTGATATCATCATATTCATACAGCAGCTTTCGTTCGATCTCTTCCGGACTGATATTCTCGCCATTGGCAAGTATGATCAGATTTTTCCTGCGTCCGGTAAGGTAGAAGAAGCCTTCCTCGTCCATCCGGCAGAGATCCCCTGTTGCATACCAGCCATCTGTCAGGACCTTCTCCGTCTCTTCCGCATCTCCGTAATATCCGACCATCACAGCATCACTTTTTACATATAGCTCTCCATCTATGATCCTGGCCTTCATCTCAGCCGGAGGCTTACCTATCGTATCCGGACGTTCCGGCGTCATCTTCCACAGGAAGCCGATGGCCCCTGCCTCGGATGCTCCATACCCCTGTAGAACAGTAATATTCCTCTCCAGAAGCATCTGCAGGAACTCCGGGCGGAAATCAGCTCCCCCACAGTTGATCAGGTGGAGATCCCATCCCAGATTTCTGCCATTGTTTCCTCCGTTTTTCAATTTTCTGGCGAGCATACGGAGCATTGAAGGCACTACAAATACATAATCCGGTTTCATAACTTCCAGATATCGGTAAAAATACTTGATATCTGTTGCGATACAAACCTCCGCTCCCAGATACAGCGCATTCAGCACAGAGGAGAACCCGGAAAGATGATGGAACGGCAGGACGGCCAGAAGAGCATGGAAGCCCTGGTCATTGATCCTGTGGCAGATTCCTGCTGTCAGTCCCCGCTCAGACATCATGACGGCTTTGCTTCCTCCCGTTGTTCCCGATGTGAAGAAAATGCATGCAAGACTGTCTCCGGAATGTCCGTCTGTGCATTTTTCCGGCCCTTCCTGTTTCTCATAATTCTCCCGCAGAGCCACGAAGACGTGAGATGAACGATCACTGCTGCACCTTTTCTCATCATCGAACAGCTCTTCCATAGAGATTCCGGCTATCCTGCCGGTCACATCTGCATCCTGGACTGTATCCGCCGCCAGAGAATCATAAATGATCCCGCTGACATCAGTCTTCCTCAACCTGGCATTAAGTTCACCAGAGGATATTTCCCGGTCCAGAAGCACGGCAGCTGATTCCGTCCAGAAAACCGCACATAGGCTTACAAGCCATCCATAGCTGTTGCATCCCATGATACCAATATGTCTGCCTGCCAGATTTCCTTTCCTCAGCACAGCAGCAGCAGCCCTGATATCATGGAAAAATCTCTCGGCAGATATCTCCGTTATACAGCTGTCATCCATATACCGGAACACCCTTTTCCCATTCAGCCTGCTCTCCAGCATTACAAGTACTTCGCGCATGGTTTCCGGCTGTTCTGTTTTCACTTCCATCTTTAACTCCTTTCCCCACGATTTCTGTATCAGTCCAGACTAAGTTTCAGTCCAGAACAAATTTTCCTTTTTTCTTCCGCTGCAGCTTCCGGTGAAGGAACATTACGATCCTGTACAGGATATACATCACAATGCATCTTGCGGCAAAGCAGATCAGTACTCCGGCAGCCGGACAGAAAGCCAGGGCATCTGTCAGACGGTACCAGGGGAAGATCACCTTCTCATAGGCATGAAGGCAGACGATCCAGATAGAATTAAACCCAATCTCTTCCAGAACTGACATCAGTCTGCCGGTATGTTCTCTTCTCATATAGGAAGCATATATCCTGAGAAGCAGGAATCCGGTACAGAATGTAGCCAGCACATCCACCAGTCCCAGCTTCCACATACAGGCTACAATACTGACCTGCCCAAATGCCGCCGAGAACAGTATTAATGCAAGAATAATTCCCCACCATTTCCATGATATCTTTTTTTCAAGAAGTCCTCTCTCTTTCAGTTCTGCTCCGGCATGGAGATATCCCACTGCGATCAGGGCCATGGGCAGACACCAGGGCCATATCTTAGAGAACAGTGTCAGAACATATCCCAGGATCACACAGGCAGCCGTGAGAAGAACACGTAACCTGTCTGAAGTTATCTGTGCAATACAGTTATAGATCAGCCAGCCGCCGAACAGTGCGAGCACGAACCAGAAAATACTGACCGATTCTACCGGAATCCCCCACAGTGTACCTCCGCCTTCTGCATTTAGTCCCAGCAGATAAGTCAGGACAAACTCGCCGCCGTTCTCCATAAAGGAACGCTGGCGGACCACTGCCAGCAGGAATTTGGATATGATCACAGCGGCAGCGACAATACAATATGGCAGGAGAAGCAGTTTCCTCTGGATCGCGAAGCATTTATGAGGTTTCCTCTTATAGAAACCGTATCCGCTGATCATGAAAAATGCCGCCATGATCCCGCCTCCGAACACACTACCGGCTCCGGAAAAGAATCCGCCGTTTCCTGTCGGCAGCGGATCCAGATACAGGTTTATGGAATGTCCCAGAACGATCAGGACCATTCCCAGTCCTCTGGCAAGATTAAAGTACCCAAGTCCCAGGGTCCTGCTTACATTTGGTTCGCTCCTGTTTGCTTCACTCTTCATCCTCCGCACCTCCTTTGCCCATCTGTCGGAACACGGCGATCAGCCTCTTCCGGAAAGCAAACGCCAGGACCAGCGCCGCTGCAAACGCCACATAACGAAAATACTGAAGCCGGTACAGCCCCATCGCGGCAAATGACAGCAGGATCACACCGGAACTGATGGTCAGAAGGTTTTTCTCCTGGAAGACTTTCTCCGGAAGGTCCTTACATCGGCACGCCCGTTTCATCAGGACAAAATGCAGCAGTGTCAGCACCATATAACTGACCAGCGTAGTCCATCCCGCCGCAAAATATCCGAACATTGGAATGAAGATCATATTCAGGACAATATTCAGGACAGAGCAGATGATCGAGATCACAGATATTCCATTATTTTCTCCGTAATACATCTCCACATTTGCAAACACCATATACAGAAAGATAAAGTATACACTGGCTGAAACAGGAGCAATGATCCAGATAGCCTCCATATATTCCTCTGTAGCCAGTATCCGGATCAGATCTGGCGCCAGAGCACTTACGGCAAAGGTAGCTCCTCCCACAAGCAGACATACGATCGACGCAGTCCGTCCAACATCTCTGTACTTTCCAGCCTTAAGCTTTTTGTACATCCACGGATTGAATGATCCATTTATGGATGAGAGGACGAGAAGCATCAGAGTCGCCGCGGAATACGCCACGCTGTACACCGCTGCCTTGCCGCTGCCCTGATAATAATTGATCATAATCCTGTCCGACTGGTTCAGGATGATCTGGGAAACGTAGTAAAATATAAGAGGCAGATTAAAACGCAGGGCAAATCTCCAGTATTCCTTTTTAAAAAAGGTTTTTCCTCTGACAAAGAGAATGACCGCAAATATTACACCAAACAGAGTCTGAACGGATACTGTGCCTATGATCCGGGCCTCTGCCTTATAGCTTGTACTTATCACAGCCACAACCGTAACGAGCAGGTTCAGCACAGTGCTGACTGCCGTAACCGCCACCGGCTTCCTGTACCGGAAATCAAACCGCTCCCGGTTCGTCCATAGCATCAGAGGGGGGTTGAACATAAGCTGGATAAACATCAGCAGCATGATAAAGCTGCTCAGCCCGGTAGCCCGATCAATCCATTTATGAAACAGAAGATACACTCCGCCTGCTGTCAGAGTCAGGACCGAGATCAGTCCCATGATGGATGACGTATAACCGTCCTTGTCATTTTCATAACGGATCAAACCGTTATTCAGCCCTTCATAAGGCAGTTTCAGAGACGTAAAAAGTATAAATACATCGAACCATGCAAAGTAAATGTTACAAATACCGTATTCCTCTGTGGTCAGCAGTCTGGTGAAGATCGGGACCGTAATAAAAGAGATCCCCCGCTGAAGGAACTGGCAGACGGTAAACCAGACCGACGTCCGCACCGCAGCGGGCATTTCTTTGTATTTATTCAGCAGATTTATTTTCACGTCGTCTCATTCTCCTTTGTCGCCTTGAACGGATCCGTTTCTTCCGCCGTTCTGCAATAGATACCCGGATCTCTTCTCCGTCCTTTCTGTGACTCGCCAGAACAAATCCAATCCAGAATGCCATCGGCACTGCCACCGGATTGGCAAATGCCGACTCGCTTGTACTTGATATGAGCAGATATAAGATCAAGAACAGCGTGGACGCAAAATCACATCTGTAATCCCAGAGTGCAAAAACCTTCTTTATAAAGATCCAGAGTGCTCCCAGCAGGGCTGCAAAACCGAAGTATCCGCACTGTCCCAGGACCATCGGCCAGAACGTATCAGACACAAAGCTTGAATAGGACTGGGATATCCCCCATATTCCCGCCATCCAGTACATGCCGTATACCGGAGAATATGGCTCAATAGAAAATGCGGACCCGTATGTCCCCCACCCGGTTCCAAAAGGGAAATGATCCGCCGCAATAAACGGGGCTCCGATCGTCAGCACAGCCCGGGCAGACTCTGTTCCCATGAGAAAATAATAGCTGATTGTCTGATACAAGGCGGCGACGCCTGCCACAGTTACTACAACAGCAGCGAATATCTTTACTTTTCTGCTCAGTTTCTTCTTCCTGTTTCTGAATACGACCAGAAAGATCAAGACCAGGCACGCAAGTGCGCCCATGGCCTTGACCCTCCTGGTGCTGACCATGATAAAAGCAAGCATGGCCAGAGGGATAAAGATCATCTTCCTCTTTTCTTCATACATCCAGAGGCAGATCGCACAGAGGAACACGCAGGTTCCTACCAGGACCGTATAGACAGAGTAGAACAGCTTCACCGCCCGCAGTCCGCCTCTCATATCCGCGTCAAATATCCCGAAAAACAGGTCAGCCAGACAAAGTACAAAGAGCGCTGTCGTAACGGCATTGACAACATACCACAGGATCTGCCTCATCCGGCCGGATTCCTCCTCATCCGGATCGTCATACGCAAACATCAGCCACGAAGCACCCGCAGCCAGGAAAAACTTGATATTCACATAAGAATCCTTTGCCGCATTCACAAAGGGCTGATAGTGCCAGACAAAGTATCCGCACCATCCGCTGACCCAGAACACAATCAGAAATATAGCAAACATGATTCTTTCCCTTGTCCAGCTGATCTTAAGCTTCTTCTGGAGGAACCGGAGAACAGCCATCGGAACGATCAGCAGAGCAAACAGCTCATCTACATACTGAAAGACTTCCAGATGCTGCTGGAGCCAGTCCTGAAGAACGAATAGAATGATCCAGAATGAAATAAGTAAAGTATTCCGTATAGTAACTGTCTTCATAATTTATAACTCCTCATATTGTGAGCGCTCAGGCAGCAGCCGCTCAAAACTTTCTGTCAGACAGGCTCTGATCCCTTCGAAATCAATATCATCTGCACTGTCATTCAGACAGACTGCCCGGTATTTCTGCCTCTCAATACTCCGGCATATATCTGTAATTTCATCCATTCCCAGTTCGAAATGCCGTCCCCATCCTGTACTTCTCGGACAAAACTCTCCTTTGCAGATCCGCCAGTCCTTCATAAGCCAATGGCTCACATCCGATCTGGAGCGGAATCTGTTCGCAGAACACTGCTCCAGCACATTCGGTTCCGCTTCCCACACCTCTGTAAATGTGCTTTTCAGATGGGAGGTGGGAAGATGTGAGTCCCGAAAACAGGAAAAGTATTTGAACGGACTAAGAAGCAGGTTGCGTATCAGATTTCCTCCGTACCTCAGGGAGAAAAACTTGCCGCCATGGTTTCTGATCACGTCTTTCTTGTCAAAATGGCTGTTGATCAGTGCAAAGTTATTCAGTTCCGTGTGCGGGAAGCAGTCCTCCGGATCTGTGGCAGTTATCATATCCAGCAGAGCTGTTTCCATGGGAACCCCCTTTCGGAAAAAATCTTCCGGAGCCACGGGGGCCGTCAGATACATGTCATCGTTAAAAAGTACGAACTGCTCTCCCAGATCCGGGATATTGTGCAGCCAGAGCTCGATCACATTGGAATTGAATGTAGGAAGATACTGTGACGGAATATATTCTTCATGACTGACAATCCTGAGCCGGGGATGCTCCCGATTCAACCAGGGAGGGATCTGTCCGTCCGTCACGAAAAAGATCCGGTTCAGCCAGGGGGCGAAACACTCTGCACCGCGAAACCAGTAGCGC
Organism: Candidatus Mediterraneibacter stercoripullorum; assembly: GCA_019115765.1. Taxonomy (GTDB): domain Bacteria; phylum Bacillota; class Clostridia; order Lachnospirales; family Lachnospiraceae; genus Mediterraneibacter; species Mediterraneibacter stercoripullorum. The sequence goes on from DXCZ01000105.1 coordinate 16,410, forward strand.
AGAAGCCCCCAGTCCCGGAACCGGTTCTCTGTGCTTCCGTTGTCCTTCTCATCCGGAGAAAAGCACGCCCTCCTGCGCCTCCATTTTGAATCATTCCCGTCTACCCACAATATAACAAAATCAATCTTGTCTCTCACTGTGCCATGTCCTCATCGATTTTCCTGTGCAGCTGTGCCCGGCTCGCTGTACTCAGGCCATCGCTTGCCGCCGCCTGCATATCACATGTGCTGCACCTGTCCAGTTCTTCCTTCGTCACCTTGCCATCCCGGTAATCTCTGCAGATCTTATTCTCATACATGGAATAAGGCTTCTTCGTAAACAGCGCCTTCACCTTATGCCGGAACACCCACCATGCCGGCACCCATATATACTTGTGCATAGCCGGTGATACGGAGCCGATCATCCAGCAGTTCCGGTCACAGCAGCGCACCTTTTTTCTCACCTGTTCTGCTTCCGGACTGTTCCACAGTTCCTCCCATGTCTGTGTGTTCAGATTGCCCATCACTTCCTTGTCCTTCGTGCCGTTGCATGGCATCACATCTCCATAAGGATCGATGAAAAAGGTATCAAAGCTCATATCGCACGGCAGGAGCCGCTTCTGGCCGTAGATATAATTGATCAGGCCATGATTAAAATACGCCCGGAACCACTTCTTGGGGCTTCTGCTGCGTAGAAGCTCATTGATCAGCTTTTCAAAATTCTTCGCCACCATGGGACGGTCATGTATGATATTTTTCGTCTCAACGAAATAAAAACTGTTGTGAAGAGAGGCCGTGGCAAACTCCATCCCTGTTCTGTCAGAGATCCGGTAGAGAGGCACCAGATCCGGGGCATTTCTGTCCTGGACTGTCATGCCGAATCCCACATCCTTCATCCCCATCCTGCGGAGAACCTGAAGCGTATGATATCCCCTCCGGTATCCCTCCGGCAGTCCGCGAATCTCATCATTTGTCTTCTCCAGACCTTCGATAGATATCCGGATGCCTATATCTGGAAACTCTTTGCAGAGATCCACGATGCGGTCTGTGAAGAAACCGTTGGTGGAGATCACAATACGATCGCTTTTCTTATAAAGTTCCCGCACGATATCCTTCAGATCAGTCCGTATAAACGGCTCGCCGCCAGTGATATTTGTAAAATACATTCTGGGAAGTTTTCGTATTGTCTCGATCGATATTTCTTCTTCCGGTCTGGATGGTGCCTTATACCGGTTACACATAGAACAGCGCGCATTACAGCGGTATGTAACAATGACCGTTCCGTTCAGCTTCTTGTCTTTGAGTTTCTTTTCTTTCATCCTCTTTCCTTTTTTCTGCGTTCCTGTTCTTCTCCCGTCTATAGAATGCTCATGCACTGATGAGGGCTTCCGTCTTCCTGTATAGATTTTCATTAACTTATCGCAGTATCTGTCAACCGTATCAAAGTCCGTACGATTCAGACAGTTCTCCGCATACTGATCCGTCAGCTGCCTGTCGCTCCAGAGCTTCCGTATCTTTTCCTTCAGATCTTCTCTGTCGCCGGCTGCAAAGAGTTCTCCGGTCTCCCCGTTCCGGATCAGCTCCGGGATACCTCCCATATCCGCACCCAGGACCGGCGTCCCATAGAGCTGACTTTCCATAACGGAGAAAGGACAGTTCTCGTACCATTCTGACGGATATACGGTAAATCTTGCCTCACGGATCAGCGTCTCCAGCGCGGCTCCGGACTGAAAACCTGCGTTTCTGATATTGTCCGCTCCTGCGATCTCATCTTCCAGCGGCCCCTTGCCGGCAAATACAAAGGAAATCTCCGGGAGCTCCCGACACACCTGCAGAAGAGTCCTGATGCCCTTTTCCTCTGAATATCTGCCGAAATAAAGAACATAATCCTTTTTTCCCGTTCTCTTCCGTTCCACGCGGTCCACAAAGTTGTGCATGACTATTGTTTTCCCGGCAAAGACCGGATTCGTGTCCATCTTCGACTTCAGGAATCTGCTGCAGCAGATCACAGTGTCTATGTACCTGTACACACCGCAGCCGTTCCAGAAGAATGCCTCCGCTGCACCGACGGCAGACTTCGACAGGCTCCCGTGGATACATTTCCCTCGGATACAGTTCTGGAAACGGCCGCCCAGACATTTCTCACAGTTCTCATGAGTATTCGGATCATACAGCATATGGTTGGGACAGACAAGCTGATAGTCATGGGCAGTGTACACGATCCTGCACTTTCTGCCTCTTTCTCTCCTCCATTTTGCGATCTCCAGGATCATGGACGGCGTCAGCTGATAGTTGAAATTATTGAGATGACACACGTCCGGCCGGAAATCATCAAGTACCCTCCTCAGCTTCTTCCTGGCCTCGGAGGAATAGATCGTTTTGACCGGATAGGTCAGCTTAGACAGCATGGATCCCTGATGAAAATCCATGTCGCTGGTATATGCGTTCACCCGGTTTCCCACACATCTGCCCTCGTGCTCCATTCCAAAATACTGTACTTCATGCCCCTGTTCCTTCAGGAAATCGCCTAATTTAAATATATATGTTTCCGATCCCCCATTCGGATGGAGGAATTTATTAATCAGGAGAATCCTCATTTTCCACTCATACCTCTTATCTTTCTTCTTGTTCCCTTATCTTTCTTCCCGGCCCATAATCTTTCTTCCTGTCACCGAAGCCTTTTCCCAAAGTTTCCTTAAGATTCTCCGGAGCACGAGAGAGAATACTGCAGTTCCGCAGAGCACGATGATCACTGAAAACATATACTGTCCCCAGCCGTCTCCTAATAAAGAAGTCAGTTTCAGTTTCTCAGCAAGCCGGAAGACAACCATATGAGACAGATAGATCTCCATGCTGATCCCGCCGATAAACTTCGTTATCCTGTTGTTCAAAAGTTTCCCCTGGTCTGAAACAGCATAGATAAGGAGCGCTGCTGACAAGACCAGACACGCTGCAGTATTTCTTCCTATTGTATAATATACCACGGCCGCTGCCAGAACAAGCCCTGCCGCCGCCCATTTATTCCATCTCTCAATCTGCTCTCTGTACAGATAGATCAGACCTCCGGCAAGGAAAAAACAGGCGCTGTACAGGACATTCGCCCGGCTTGCCTCAAAATAATACAGGCACATAAAATGCCAGACCACACTGAGTCCGAATACAGTCCAGGCTCTCCTTCTGTTCTCGATCAGTACGCAAAAAAACGGGAAGCAGATATAAAATACAAATATCAGTCCCAGGAACCATCCCACACCGATAACCGTAATGCTGCGAGGATCCGGAAGGAATCCGAACATTAATGTCAGATCAGCAAATCCCTCGCAGAATGATCCTATCGATGGCGACATTACCACATCCAGCAGCACTAAAACCGCAAAAAAGGGGAGGATCTTTTTAAAACGTCTCCCATAGAATTCTGAAAGACTGATCTTCCCACTCATCATCTTATTGTAATACCCGCAGCACATACCAAAAGCCGAGAGCATCATAAACAGAAAAACAAAATCTGTAAAAGACGGAATCACCGTATCGTATAAATACCCCTGTATCGAGTAGGTGCTGTTCTCCGCCACATGCATCATTACGATCCCGATACAGGCAATCGTCCGAAGTCCGTCAGCCGAACCATAATACTTTTTCATCTTCTGTATATCTCCAGTGTCTTCTCCACCGTAGTATCCCAGTCAAATCTGCCGCAGATATAATCCTCCGCCTCACTCTTGTATTGCTCCACAACGTCCGGATGGTCGCAGAGAAACTGAAGCTTCTCTCTCAGATCATCTACGCTGCCCTTCTTGAATGTCAGTGCTCTGTCTTCCACTACATCAGCACATTCCGGAATATCCGAGGTAAGACAGCAGCAGCCATAGCTCATCGCTTCCAGAAGGCTGAGCGGCATTCCCTCCAGATCACTGGGCAGACAGTACACATATGCATTACTGAATAACTCAGCAAGCACTCTCCCCTGGACAAAACCGGTGAACCTGATCCGACTGTCACCTCCGGCGAGCCGCTGCATCTCCTTCATAAATGCCTGAGAATCCGAGCTTCCACCTGCAATGACCAGTTTCTTCTCCGTATGGACTGTACTGAATGCCTCGATCAGATACCGTAGCCCCTTCTCAGGAACGATGCGTCCCAGAAACAGGATATACTCATCCTTCTTCAGACCAAACAACCGGTCAATCTGCTCTGCCTCTAACTTGCGGTGCCGGTTCACTCCATTTGGAATAAGCACAGTTTCTCTTCCGTATTCTCTGAGAAAATATTCTTTTGCCCCCCGGCTCAGCACTATGATCTCATCAGCATATTTTACCGCAATTTTTTCTCCGAAGCGGATGTAATTTCTGGCAAACGATCCCCATTTCTGCCGCTTCCAGTCCAGACCGTGGACAGTGGCAATACACCGCTTGCCCAGCAGTCTTGGAATCCAGAGCATGGCGCAGGGGCCTTCCGCATGGAAATGCACTACATCAAACCTTCCGAAAGCCGCAAATATAGAAGCGAAAAACGAGGAAGAGACCGCGGCCAGCCCCTTGCCGCTAACTGTCGGCACTGGCCGGATCCTGACTCCCTTATATTCATGAAGATTACATCTGCCATACCCTTTCCTGTTTACATGATGATCCCGCCGGTCAAAGCATGTCACCTGATGTCCGAGCCGCACCATACGTGTCCCCAGCTCTTTCACGACGATCTCTACTCCGCCTTCCCGGGACGGGATCCGCTTATGTCCCAGCATTGCAATTTTCATTCTATTTATATCCCCATCCATTATCATTTTTAAACTCAGAAGATCATTCTCCGTTCTCTCCTGTCACCCCACATATCACATGCTCGATATTGATAAGTATCTTCTCTTTCTCAGTGATCAGCGTACCCTCTCCGTCTTCCCAGAATTCAGCAAACATGTTGCCGAAAGCCTCCCGCATGTCGCGCCTGTTGATAATATACATATTATTGAACTCTGTGTTCAGACGCAGATAAGATATCGTATCACTAAGGAACACACACGGTCTGGTGTTATACTCCACATCAGGGAGAAGCCTCCCCGGTATCATCTTGATCTCCACTCCCGGATGCTTTCTGCACAGTTCAAGGAAATTCTCCAGGTAGCGCACAACCTGTCTGTCCGTCAGATGTACCTTACAGTTGAAAAAGTCAAGCACATTGTCCACTACAAGATTGTAAAGCGCCGTCCGGTATATCAGCAGCCGGATCTGGAACTCTTCCACAGCATTCTTCAGGATGCGGTAGACATTTCTAAAATCATTGGTATCCGGGAATGCTTTGCTCTCTCCCAGCTCCGGAGTCAGTTCCACTTCCTCCTCCAGCTTCTGTACGATCTCTTCAAAGAGATCTTCCGGCAGGAAATGCTCTGTCATATGTCCGATGATCCACTGCTGTTTCAACGCAAACAATGCATGGACATATTCATTCCGGATCAGCATGGACCTCATGCTGGTCTTTCTGAAAAGAAGGCTGTCCCGGCTGCACATTGCCTGAAGATTCCGGTACATGACACGGCACTCATCCGGATTCTCACTTGCCACAACAGATATACATCTGTCTCTTCCTGCAAGCATGCCTGATATGGCATAATCATTCTTCACTACGAAGATCACTCTGCCGCCCGCCTGTGTGGTCCCGTACAGCTGAAAATCAATACAGCTGTTCTTCTCAAGCAGATCAACAAGAAAATAGATATCATATGTATAGTTCAGCTTATCCGGCCTCACATCAACAACCATAGAATAATGTACATCCTGATACCATTTTCCCTTCGGGATATGTTTTCTTCTTGTATCCACAATCTGGAAGCGATACTCACGCCCTATAGAAAAAATATCAAGTACACCCACAATATCAAGGGCATTCACACGGCGAAGGACCGGATGATGCATCCTGGCTACATAGTCTGAAAGCTTCATCTCTGGAAAGAAAAACAGCTGAGGCGCCACGTCAACCCCCGAACTTCTCTGAAGATCCTTAACATACGAATATTCCTCCTCCAGATTATCCAAAATAGCGTGTTCCAGATCGGCCCTGTTGTCAACCTGATATTCCTTCATCAGCTTGTTCAGTCCTTCGTCGCCGCACCCTTCCACAATACACTTGCTTATTCCCCGCAGGATCTTATCTTCACTCTTTTCAGACGGAATCATCTGACCGCTTGTCCATTTGCTGATATAGGACACATCGTATTGAAGCTCCTGGGCAAGAGTATAGTTCTTCACTTCTGAAACTGACAGCAAATACTTCAGAAGTCTGCTGAATCTGTTTTTTTCTGCCATTTTCTATCCCTGTCTCCTCATAAAATTCATTTTCGAATTATTATATCATATTTCGCTAAGTTTCGCACTATTTTTAGGTGAATTTGCCTGTCATAACGCAGAAAAAGTGTGTCCGTTTGGCTGTCCATAAGAACGCGAAAAAGGAGAATCCTTCGGCGCAGGATTCTCCTTTTTCGCTTATATGATTTTTCGACCGCTGAGGATGCGTGACGGATTTTCTTCCAGCAGGACTTCCGAGGCTCCGCTGCCATAAGAGAGGTCAAGGATCCTGGAGGTTTCTTCCAGATCCGGGGTACGCATAACGGGATCATGAGCGTCTGAGGCAACCAGGCCGGCCAGGCCTTCTCCCAGAATATTGTCCGCAGCATGGAATACACTTCTTCCGAATCTTCCCTCAATGCTTCCCGAATTCACCTGAAGGATCACACCGTCCCGGCATAAGATCCGGGCTCGATGTTGCTCCTGCCTGATGAAGTCATACCGCTCCGGATGGGCCAGAATGACACGATACTTGCTCCGCTGAAGTTCATCCAGCATACCTTCCGCACGACGGAAAGAAACGTCAAAATCAAACTCGATCAGAATCGTCCTGCTCCTTCCATACCCGGGCAGGACATGATCTCTGGCATAAGCGAGGAGTCTGTCGTCCGCCAGCAGCTCCATGCCGCTTACCACCTGCAGTCCGATCCCCCTTCTTCCCAGTTCCAGGCGGAACTCCTCCAGCCTGTTCCGGTATGCAGCAAGGTACTTGTCCGGATCATGGTGTGCGAATCTCCCGTGAGAGGTGGCCGCACAGACCATGGTGCCCCCAAGGACGGCAGTCTCTGCCATTTCCAGAGCATCCTGCATATCTGCAGCTCCGTCATCCAGCCCGGGAAGAATATGCATATGAAGATCATACATCACTCTGTTTCCTCACTTATCTGACGCTCTCCATACGATCCATAGCCGTGTCCGTAACCGTATTTCCGGTATCCATAACTGCCGTATCCGTATCTTCCATAGCCGTATTCACTGGCAGATTCCGGATATTCATTGAATACATATCCGAGGAAAGCTGTATTTCTGCCGCTGAGAGAGGTGAATCCTGCCCGGATCTCCCGCTGGGGTACGCTGTCATACTTCACAACATACAGGATGCTGTCAGCATACTCAGCAAATATTCCTGCATCCTGGAACATGCCGCAGGGAGGTGTATCGATGATGATATAGTCCATCTTCTCCCGCATAACTTCCAGTAATTCTGATATCTTCCCGCTGCTCAGGACAGATACAGGATTCTTCGCAGGGCGGTTTCCTCCCAGGAACCAGAGACTGCTGCCCTTCATCTTCCGGAGCAGATCCTTCGTCATCTTCTTTCCATGGACAAATTCGATCAGGCCCCCTCCCCTCTTTGCCCCGAGCATCTGCCCGTCCGTCTGCTTCCTCAGATCTCCATCGATCAGAAGCACGCGGTTTCCGCGCATGGCGAACATTTCCGCCAGATTAACCGCCAGAGTTGACTTGCCCTCACCGGAAGACGTGCTCGTTACAAGAAGGATCTTCCCGTCTTCCTTCTTCATAGCCTTCTCGATCCGGGTCTGGAGAGCACGGATGCTCTCCCTGTATCCATAGGATATGCGCCTATCCGTCACAGACAGGGGCCGTATCTTTTTCGCGTTTCTCGCTTTCATCCGTACATAAGGAACTGAGGCAAGACAACGGAGGCTGGTGATCTTCTTCATCTCCTCTGTGTTGCGGGCGGTCCTTCGAAACAGTGCCATGAGGCCAAGAATTGCAAGCCCAAGGAACAAGCCTGCCGCGCCGCCCATTGCCAGACTTCTCAGAGGGCTGACATGGTTAAATGGCTGCTGAGGCGTCTCTGGCTCGTTAAGATAACTGAACTGGATATCACCCAGCACAAACCTTGCTGTCTCAGGATAGATCTCCAATGCAGTGGCAAGGATACTGTGTGCATCCTCAGCAGACGGACTCTCCACCCGCATGGTAACAACGTTGGAATTCTCAATCGTCTCAGCAGTAATGGTTCCGTTCAGTGTGTCTGTCCCAAGCTGTTCCAGAAGAACGCTCCGGAAATAACTGCTGTTCAGGATATAGGGGAAGGTTCTGGACAGCTGATCAGCCGTACTTGCATTATAGTAGAAGCTGTAGCTTCCACTCTCGCTGTCACCGGTTCCTACGGTAAATGTTGCCGAGCTCTCGTACATCGGCTCATACCGGATAGTCCGAAAGGCAAAAAAAACGCCGGCGCACACTGCGATCAGAATCAGGAACAGCCACCACATCCTCAGGAAGCTTCTCCACATTGTATGAAAAAGCAGTACAAGATCGATCTCCATCTCGTCTTCTGCAGTTTTCGTCATATTTCTCTTCCGTTCTTCCATAGGCGTTATCCTCTCTCCTCCTCACCGTATTCCGACCTCTCATATCCGGAATATCCGTTTCTGCTGTATCGGGAAGGCATATCCCGGAACCACTCCCTGTGAAAAGCATTCAGGATAAATCCTGCGAAGTCAGTTCCACTCTGCCAGATAATGTCCACCATATCATTGATGACACGGATATCCGCCCAGTCCTCACGGACGACAAGGAGCACGGTATCCGCCGCGTCCATCCAGATCTCTGCATCTGTAGACACTGCGGTAGGAGAACAGTCAATAATAATATAGTCAAAGTTCTCCTTCCACTCCGCCATCAGTGTCTCGATCATCCCCGTCTTCAGCACTTCCTCCGGATGCTCCGCAGGCTGGAACTGAAGCAGTTCCCAGATCCGGCAGGATTTGCTGTAGTGCATCACATCTTTCCATTCTGCCTTTCCTGTCAGGACCTGATCAAAGGAATTCCCCTTCTTTCCCTTGATCTCGAATACCTTGTGCTGTGCAGGTTTTCTCATATCGCCGTCAATGAGAAGGACTCTCCGGCGCTTTTCTGCCATAGCCAGTGCAATGTTGGCGGCAACCGTGGATTTCCCTTCATTCTCCGTAACACTGGCGACTAGGAGAACCTTCTGTCCCTTCTTCCGCATACGATACTCCACCTTCGCCGCCGCACTGCGGGCGGCCTCTGCAAAGGCCATAGTCACCAGCGGAGAATTCAGCAGCAGAGACTGCTTCGGATTCTTCTTCCCGTCTCCGCTCTGCTTCTTTTCAAAAGGAATAACACCACGGATCTTCCCGTCCAGCTGTCTGGAGGCACACATTTCATTCTTCACAGTAAAGCGAAGCACATAGAACAGGCAGATGACCGCCGCCATACCAAAGGCTCCAAGCAGAGCCAGCAGATACCTCTGAGACAGGATCCACGAAGTATTGGACGGCTGCTCCGGCACTTCCGGCTCCTGTACCACCTGGAGAACGGAGTTGGAGAATACATCTCCCGCCACTTCTTCATAGTGCTTCAGCGCGGAATTAATATAGAGATATGCCTGTCTCGGATCCGGACTCGTTGCTGTAAGCACGAGCAGGTTCGTCTCCTCCACTGAATCACATGTGACCGTACCCTGTATCTGCTCTCCTGTATCCGCAGCGATAAGGTTCCTGAGCGCTTCACTCTGGAACACCTGTCCGAAGACGTCCGCCATCTGGGTAGCTGTAGAAAGTGAGGAATATGTATTTCCTGATCCTCCGGTGCTGACTACGAGAGTTGCCGACGAGGAATACTGAGGTTCATAAATGATATTATGGATCCCGCCTGCGGCAAGCCAGACCGTGACTGCGGCAAGGAGGATCATCCATGCATTCCGGATCAGATCCATGCAGAGTCCCTGCCAGCTGATTTCATCTATTCTGAATATTTCCCGCTCCATATGTCCTCCTTTACTCTTCTGTCACAACAACTGTCAGCCATGTCTCCCCGTTGTTCCCGCTGCTGTCTGATACTTCATAGTGGATCTCGTAGACGCCCGGCTGGGAGGTATCCACATCGGATGAAGCATCCACAGAGGACACGTCCAGCTGATTGCCCTGGGAGTCTGTTACTTCCCTCACGTAATCCATGGGATCGATCTCACTGCCTGTACTGGTATATAAGATCCCGCCGGTCAGCGCGATATCCACATTCCGGCTCTCTGCGCTCACTACATGAACCGGCAGGGCAAGTTCCGATACCGCTCCCAGACTGCTCTCCACCTGTACGCTCATGGTGTAGGAGCCGACCTTCTGGTAATTCACATCTGTATCGGTCTGTGTAATCCAGTCCTTCAGATCTCCGTCCAGCTGGTCTGCAGCCCCCAGACGGGTCATTGCTTCCGTGTAGCTGCCTTCCTGCTCTGAGAATACCAACGGCTCTGACAGTGTAAATCTCGGAGGATGATAGTCTGTAAAATGAACACGTCTGGTCAGGGATGCGGGGTGGTCAGCTGAGTCGAATACCACATATGTAATATCAGAGACGCCATCCTCTATAAACCGTGAAAAAGACCCAGCAATGATCTGGGGCGTCAGATCGCCGTCCTCCTCATCACTGGCACTCAGTCCTTCCATCAGCTGCTCCTCTGTATAGTCACATGTAATCTCAAGCACATCCCGGTCACTGGTAATCTCAGGCTCCGTCCTGTCCTGAAGAACGAACTGAGCCGCTTCCGTCACGCCAAACAGTCCGAGAGACAACAGAAATACAATAATCAGTCCCAATCTGACAATCCGCATATATTCCAATCCTTTCTACTCCGCTTATCTTATTCTGATCTCAGAATTATCTCAGAATTCATCCAGGAATCTCCGGATGCCTTCCTCGTCTACTTCCTCCACTTTATGCTCCCCGATCTTATACACTCTGTTACACATAGAAAACACACTTGGTCTGTGAGCGGCTACGATCACCGTCCGATGTGGTTCTTTCTTAATAATGCTGCGCAGCACCCGCTGCTCTGTGGCAACATCAAGAGCACTGGTCGCCTCATCCAGTATCATGACCGGTGCGTCTGCAAGAATTGCCCTTGCTATAGACAAACGCTGCTTCTGCCCCTCAGAGAAACGGGTTCCCCGCTCTCTCACCTCCGTATCTATCCCATGCTCCAACTTCTCTACGAACTCCCAGGCACAGGCCGCCTCCAAAGCATAACGGATCTCATCATCCGTGGCCTCCGGCTTCACCATACGCAGGTTGTCCGCTATGGTTCCTGTAAACATGGTATTCCCCTGAGGGATATAGCTGAACATACAGCGGGTGGAAGATGACGCTCTCAGGTCGTCTCCGCCGGGATTTCCCACGGTGATCCTTCCCTTTTGTGGATGATAGAGTCCCAGGATCAGGTTGAGAGTGGTAGTCTTCCCCTGGCCGGACGGACCGATCAGCGCTACAATCTCTCCCGGCTCCGCCCGGAAGGAGGCATCCTGGTAGATCCATCTGCCCTCCTCATAGGCAAAGTCCACATCATCCATATGTACATAGACTCCACAGTCTCTGCCTTTCTGAAGAATGGCCTCCGCCTCTTCCCTATCCTCCATGGAGTCCCGGGGCAGTCGGATGATCTCCATGATCCTCTCTGCACTGATCCCGGAACGGATCACTGTAGGCATCAGGCCCAGTATCCCACTAAAGGATCCTCGAAGAGAAGAAGCCATGGAGACAAACATCGTCATAGTACCGTAGCTGATCTCCCCCTGCCAGAGCCGGAAAGCTGCGAAACCATAACAGGCATAGCCCACCGCCTGTCCCACGAGAGATGTGGCAATAGTCATATACTGCTGAAACTTATTCTGCCTGAGGGCAATATCCACAGACTCCTGCTGGATCCGGTGAAACTTCTCAGTCACCCGGTCCACCATACCGAATGCCTTAATAAACTGCAGATTCTGGAATGTTTCCTGGTCAAAGACTGTCCGATCGCTGGCTACATTCTGGTTGTCTCTCTGGAAGTCCCGCATCTTCCTGGCTGAATATCGTGAAGTGATAAATGATATGGGCGCTCCTGTCAGAGCGATCAGCGCCATCCATGGGTCATTCTGTATGACGATAATAAACGCGCCGCTGAAGCTGATCAGCGTGGTCACTACATTAGGCAGGAAGGTGAGAATCGTGTTGGCTACCATGCCCGCATCGCCGTTCACACGGTAGAGAAGATCTCCGGAACGATACTTTGCCAGGGACTCCCAGTTGGTCCGAAGCACCTGTTCATAGATATCCGCCCGGATCTCATTAGTCACCTTCAGCCGGACCTTCAGAGACAGACGAGACTTCACTGCGTTGATAAAGATCTGCGATACGCCCACTCCCACATATGTACAAGCCACCCGGACGATCTCCATGGAGTTGACCCCGGTGATGGCGTCCACCAGATCCTTGCTGACAACTGAGGTCCCCAGGCTTAAGAAAGAACCGGACGCCCCCAGCAGGATATACACGCCGATCAGCAGCCAGTAACGGCGCACATAGGCGTACATCCAGAGCAGCTCCGACATGAGCTGGTTGAGCCTGCCCTCTTTAATTCGTTGAATATAATGTCTGATAGAAGCCATTTTTTTATGTAACGTCCCCTTACTATATACTCTCTGTTTCCCTTAATTCCATATATATCTGCTTCTGATACTATATCATCGAAAGATAAACCGTGAATTTAAGAAGAAAAGATCGCACTTCCCTATCCGACGCATCCGCTGCGTGAATAGGGGAATGCGATCCCTCCCCTTTAAAATAATTGCGGATATGATCCGCAGATCATATCGGATAGAACTATATCATCCTTTTCCCAAAGACAGTCTCCTCTGTCAGACGGACAGCATCTTCGTCCGGGCGGCAGGAAAGTTCGTAGACGGGAATCTTTGTCAAAAGATGGTCTAATGTCTCTAGGCAAAGCTCCATGCCATTCTCCAGCCATCTCGGATAGAACACATTATTGGAAACTGCTGTAACTTTTTCAAAACCAGTCAGCTCACGAATCGAGTTTTCCGGCGCCTGTTTCAAAACAATCATGGCATGTACTGGAACACTGGTGTTCTCACAATATGGAGAAGATCCGTGCCATGGTGTCCCCCAGCCTAAAAATGCATCTTCCGTCTCCTGGACAAAAACTACGTCGCCGTTAATAATTAACGCGTCGCGGTATTGATTCCAGAGCTCAGCCTGAGTGGTTTTCCCGATGCCGGATGGGCCAAGGAACATAAGGCCATGATCATGATACTCAATTAATGAACTATGCAGATATAGAATTTTTTTCTGAACTGCATGAGTATAAAATAGCTGACATAAAAAAGCATCGGCATGTGAAGGCTCGTTGAGTGGAAGAATGATAGCGTGTTTCCAAGACGAATCTGTTAACATCATGTCACTGCCGCGCCTGACAACATGCGCTCCAACATCTTCAAAATTAAAACATTCCAAACCATGAATTTCATGTAATTCTTGTAAAATATGTACTTCAAAATCCAAAGTCAAATCGTCCTGAATATCTAATCCTTCTTTGTCCCACAAGAATTTTCTGATTGCTAATTCATTATGCATCACCATTGAGGAGAATACAATCCGTATTACTTGAAAGATGTCTTTACTCATCAGCCAATAACTGATCCTCCACTTACGCAAGTAGACGCATTACTATGTCTTAAATAGGTAACAAAATCATGAACTTCGTTTGCATAATCTCTATTCCAAGCACTAAAAACATCATTAAGATTTCCTGTCCTTTGAGCTGTTTCATACAAGTCTGCTGGTTCACGGTTATAAAAGGGACCGTGTAGATTATATGATTGTGTACCAATTGTAAATGGAATTTCCTCCGTAAAAAATGATACACCAGTAATACCGCCAGTGTATGATACTCCATCATAAGTGATTGTCCATGAAATTCTTGTAGGGTGCACTGTTTCTCCCCCTTCATAATCATTCCCTGAACCACTCACCGTGCCATGTTCAATGTCATTCGACATCAGCGCTATTCCGCCCTGTGACTCATACGAATATACTGTTTCTTCTCCGTAAAATGTCGCCATATTTATTTTCCCTTTCTACAAAACTCATCTCTAATTTTTAAAGTTCCATCATCTATGTCAAACAAAGCCGCACACCTTGCACAGCTTTTCTGATATTCACATTTCTTACATTTCTGAGGCCATTCCATACTTTCCTGAAATGTCACCAGTTCTTTCCAGCACTCGATAAAGGGGGTACTCCTGACCGAGATATCCGGTCCATTCATAAAACTGCAGAATCGCATATATCCATTCCAAACAACCCAGTATCCAATTCGAAAATCTTTGCAATATGTACAGGGCTTTCTGTCCGGATCCATGTTTACTTTTCTTCTGGTCGGCTCCGAAACATCTGCATCCTTTGGCCTTGGCGGTTTAATTCTTAGATGTTCCATATCCACATCCACGCCGCGCCCGGCCGTTCTTACATTGATATTCGGGATCCATCGCAGCTTATGCTTTTCAACATAACTTATGATATTGTCCACATCTTCCAGGTTCTGATTGATCACTGTGGTAACTAACTCTACAGGTATGTTCATTGCCCGGAGCATCTGAATTCCTGCATCTGCCCTGGTAAATCCCTGTTCCACCCGACATACATCTCTGTATACGTCGTTGTTGGAACCATAGAGAGTAATCTTACATCCCCGAGGCGGACATTCTTCAAACAGCTTTTCATACTTTGGTACCAGCGCTGCATTTGTCTGAAGTGTAATAAAGAAGCCCATCTGTGTCAGTTCGCGCCAGATTGTCTCAAATTCAGGATGCATCAGTGGCTCTCCGCCTGTGATGCACAGCCAGGTTGTCCCTGCTTCTTTCGCCTCATGTGCAATCCGGATCCACTCTGATGCGGACAGTTCTGTTCCATGTTCTCTGATCTTGCTTTCAGGAAGATGTACATAGCACATCCGACAGTTAAAGTTACATCTTGGAGTCAGTTCAAAGGTGCCGGATATGGGGATGGCATCTGCATATGCTTTTTCCCATACAGCCTTATAAAAGGGATCCAGCCACTCCATCCTGCGGCATGCCGGCTCAAATTCATTTCCACTCATTTCTGCTGCTTCGGCATACGCATACTGAAACTTCCGTACACCTGTCCTTCTATTTCCAGTATACCCTTTTCTGCTAGTCCTTTCAGAAATACATCCAGGTCTTTGCTGACCTGTTCCCGGGTTGCGTCCGCGTATCGTTCCAGAGTAAGCTTGATCAGATCTTCTTTTTCAAAATCGTGATCCTTCATATACTCCCAGAGGTAAGCTGCAGGTTTTGTTATGTAATTCACCCCGGTTATCTCCTGCACCCGTTTCCCGGTAGGAACGATGACATACTGTCCAGCAACCTCCCGCAGGACCAGACCGTCTTTCAGCTTCAACTTCCATCACTCCCTTTAATCCTGAACCGCAACATAACTTTCAGGCTTCTGTTTCTCTCTCACTTGATACGTTCATAAGAAAAAAGAAACCTTACTTTTCTCACACACCGGTAAGTATATTATCCAAAGTGTTACCAAACTGTTACTCTTCGATCACCCCGTCTGCCAGTTCCAGTCTGGCGCATGTTTCCTCTGCCCAGGAGTATTCATGGAGATAATTTCCGGTCAGACGCCATTCCCGCAGCGCCTCCGGATTTCCTCTCAGCAGCTCATAATAATCACAGTCGATTTTCTGCGCGTCAATCTGACAGCTTCCTCTGTTTCCCGAGAAGATATCCTCCACTCCATTCTCCGACAGGACCATCCGGATATACATGACTGCTTTGCGGTATAGATTCTTGACCTGGCTGTCATAGGCTCTGTCCTCCCATAGCTTGTCCGCCGCTTCTTCCATTGTAACAGTGCCCCCTCTGTGGTCCACACAGAGCGCGAACAGCTCCTTTGCCTTTGTATTTGCGAAGTAAACGGCCTTCCTGTCTATAAACACGTCGAATCTTCCAAAAGTCCGGACATATACCCGCTTTCCCTGCCGTGCAGACAGCAGTTTTGCCCGGTCCAGCACTTCCCTGATATCATCGCTGTCATATGGTTTAGTCAAATAATAGTCCGCCTTCACCTTCAGGGCATCCAGCGTATACTGCTCATATCCTGTCACGAAGACGACCACCAGATCCGGAAGGATCTCTCTCATTTTCTCCGCAAGCACAAGCCCATTCATCCCCGGCATCTCTATGTCCAGAAATGCCGCCTCCACCATATTATCCCTGACATAATCCAACGCCTCCAGAGGATTAAAAAACGCCCCCGCAACCGTCACCCCCGGTATTTCATCCACCTCCATCGAAAACTGTTTCAGCGCCAGCCTCTCATCGTCTACAATAATAACCCGCATTCACATCACTCCTCAAAAAAGTATATCAATCATTCTCAGCCATCTTCCGAAACTTCGTTCCCTCTTGCCTCAGAGCCCAGTCGTGAAGGAACCGTGTTGTCACGAAGGCCCCCTGAGACTACCCCCTCTCTTTCGGGAACCTGACCGTAACTTTCGTCCCTTCTCCCTGTCTACTCTCTATCTTCAGCGATCCCCCCGAGATCTCCTGTACCCGGAACCTGATGATCATCAGCCCGATATGATTCCCCTCATCGGAATACTGACGAAGATTTCCGTCATACTCTGCCTCTTCTCTGTCCTTTTTCCATTCCGGCCTGCTGATTTCATTTCTTGCCGTTTCCTCCATGACAGACACATCGAATCCTTCTCCATCATCTTCGATCACCACCACATAGGCGTCTTTTTCTTCCCTGCTGCTGATCGTCACTGTTCCGCCGTCCATTTTTCTGCATATCCCATGTTTCACAGCATTTTCCACCAGTGGCTGTATGGAGAGCGGTGGCACAAGGAAGCTTTTCGCCTGTATGTCCTCCACTACATTCAGTCTGTCCTCGAACCGTATCTTCTCAATATTCAGATAAGCTCTGATATGCCGAAGCTCATCGGAAAAGGGAATTTCCTTGCTGCCGCTTATGCTTTCCAGGTTGGAACGCAGATAAGTGGAGAAATCATATACCGTCTTCCTCGCAGCCTGAGGATCCTCTGTGATCAGATACCGGATAGAGTTCAGTGTATTATAGATGAAGTGCGGTTTGATCTGGCTGGTTACCAGCTCAGCCCTGCTCTGCCACAGTTTTTTCTCCAACTCCTGACTCTCCCTGATCTTATGATACAGCATAAGCGCACAGATCCGCAACAGATTCAGTGCATACAGCAGGATGGCAATCCTTATGTATATTCCGACAGCGTTGTTCGTCATATAGAAGCGGCCGATCTCCGCAGCGCCAGCCAGCACGATCACACATAGGCAGACAAGCTCTGAACGGATGGACTCTCCTTCTTTTTTCATCGCCGCACGGACATAGACCAGCGCCGTATATCCCAGAGACAAAGCGATCAGTCCAAGGATCAGGGGCAGGAGCCTGATCAGATCCGGTCCGCCCAGGACTTCTGACAGCAGACATCCGGCGGCAGCAGCCATATTGATCCCGAACAGCAGCGATGTAGCCCTTCCCCAGATATTTCTCCATCTCTCGTGCAGGTAGGCAGCCAGGAATGCCGGACAGAACAGGAGGGATACAAGAGACAGATAGTGCCAGCCCTCCACTCCCACTTTTCCGGACGGAAGCTTGGATTCGCCGCAGAGCCACATAGCCAACAGAATGAGAAGGATCCCCAGATTCCTGTGCCAGGCAAATGCCCGGTACCTGCTCTCGAAGAATGAGAGCAGGACAATGGCCGCTCCTATGATCCCGATCAGGAAGCTAAGGCGGAATACCGGCAGCTGTCTGCTAAGCACATCAGAGACCAGTTCGCTGAAGTCTCCGTAAGAACACTCGCTGATCCTTCCTGAGAATCCGGAATAGGGTGAACTCAGACAGATCCGGATTTCTTTTCCTGCATCTTCTTTCGACAGGCGAACGAAATTCCATACGCTGGGCATATCGTTTCCTATCAGATTTTCTTCTGGATACTTGTAGATCAGCCTGTCCTCTACATAGACGCTGACTGTCTGCATCCTCGTCCGGAAAACAACTGCTGAATCGTCATCGGCATCTTCCGGCACGGTATTGTACAATGTGATCACTGTATTTTCCGGCACATTCAGAAAGGCAGGAAGTTCTGTTGTGCCACGAACGTCAGCGTAGCTGTATTCCCACCCTTCATTATAGTCATATACTTTTCTGCTGCTGAAGAGATCCTGCCGGTGTGAAAAAGAGATCAAGATCATAAATGACAGAACGATCAGGATCGCTGTAATCTCTGATATCCGTTTTATCTTCATT
Source organism: Candidatus Mediterraneibacter stercoripullorum (assembly GCA_019115765.1). Taxonomy (GTDB): domain Bacteria; phylum Bacillota; class Clostridia; order Lachnospirales; family Lachnospiraceae; genus Mediterraneibacter; species Mediterraneibacter stercoripullorum. The sequence continues at coordinate 34,864 of DXCZ01000105.1, forward strand.
ATATTGGTATCCTCATAATCATCATAACCTTACGGTCTGTATTCACATTTTTTCCTATGGAAAACGGCAGAAATCTCCATTGGATTCTGCCGTTTCAACTAATGAATCATTATATTTGCAGTCACTGAATCTGGCCTTCCAGCACCTCAGCCGCCTTCGCCAGTGCATCCGGGATGCCTGCCGGGTTCTTGCCTCCGGCCTGTGCCATGTTTGGACGGCCGCCTCCGCCGCCTCCGACACATGACGCGATTCCCTTGACCAGATTGCCGGCATGAGCGCCCTGCTTCATAACGCCGTCAGTTGCCGTAACCATCAGGCTGACCTTTCCGTCATTTGCCGAGGCAAGGACAACAACGCCTTCACCAAGTTTCGCCTTAAGCTGATCGCCGAGATCTCTCAAGCCGTTCATATCCACGCCGTCTACCTGAGCGGCAAGGAGCTTCACTCCCTTGACCTCTTTTACCTGATCCATGACGTCGCCTACGGCCTCCTGTGCCATCTTGCTCTTCAGGCTTTCCACTTCCGAATGAAGTGTCTTATTCTCTGACAGCATGTGAGAGATCTTATCTGCCAGTGTGTCCGGTGTTGCCTTCATGAGATGAGCCGCATTTTTCAGCTTCTCTTCCATCTCCTCATAGTACTTCATCAGCCCCTCTGATGTGAGGGCCTCGATCCTGCGCACACCTGCAGCCACACCAGTCTCGGAAAGGATCTTGAAAGCGGAGATCTCAGATGTGTTGCCTACATGGGTACCGCCGCAGAACTCGATGGACCAGTCGCCCATATTGACCACGCGCACGATATCGCCGTATTTCTCTCCGAACAGAGCCTGCGCTCCGGTCTTCTTTGCCTCTTCAATGGGCATGTTTTTGATCACTACCGGAAGGGCCTCGCGGATCTTCTCATTGACAATATCTTCTACTTTCTTCAGTTCTTCCGGAGTCATGGCGGAGAAATGAGAGAAGTCGAAGCGGAGTCTGTTCTCGTCCACATAAGATCCTGCCTGTTCCACATGAGTTCCCAGCACTGTTCTCAGTGCTTTCTGAAGAAGGTGGGTAGCACTGTGGTTTCTCGCGGAAAGAGCACGCTTTCTTCCGTCAACCTCAAGAGTCACCTTATCTCCCACTTTGATCATGCCCTTTGTCATGACGCCGATGTGGCCGATCTTGCCGCCCAGCATCTTCACTGTGTCCTCCACGTGGAACTCGCCCTCTGCGGTACGGATATATCCGTTGTCCCCTTCCTGGCCGCCGCTGGTAGCATAGAACGGGGTCTCGTTTACAAAGATGGTTCCCTTCTGTCCTTCGGACAGGGCGTCCACGATCTCTGTCTCTGTGGTCAGTACAGTCACATCTGACTCATGAGTCAGACGGTCATATCCGACGAATGTGCTTGTCACACTTGGATCGATGGACTGATATACTGTCACATCCGCGCCCATGTAGTTGGTCACTTCACGGGCCTCGCGGGCTGTCTTTCTCTGGACTTCCATGCACTGCTGGAATCCTTCTTCATCCACATCCAGATCCTTCTCCTCCAGGATTTCTTTCGTCAGATCAAGCGGGAATCCGTATGTGTCGTAGAGACGGAAAGCATCCTCTCCGTTCAGAGTCTTCTGTCCCTCTGCCTCCATCTTTTCAATCATATCAGACAGAATGCCAAGTCCCTGGTCGATGGTCTTGTTGAACTGCTCTTCCTCTTTGGAGATCACCTTCAGGATGAACTCCTTCTTCTCCTCCAGCTCCGGATATCCGTCCCTGGATCCTTCGATGACAGTCTCTGCCAGCTCAGGAAGGAATCCCTTCTCGATGCCAAGCAGTCTTCCATGACGGCAGGCACGTCTGAGCAGACGGCGGAGCACATATCCTCTTCCTTCGTTGGAAGGCATGATTCCGTCAGAGATCATAAATGTTACGGAACGGATGTGGTCTGTGATGACACGGATGGACACATCTGTCTTATATTCTTTCTCATATTCCACACCTGCAAGGCGGCACACATGATCGCGGAGAGCCTTGATGGTATCCACATCGAAAATGGAATCCACATCCTGCACGACGGAAGCCAGACGCTCCAGGCCCATTCCCGTATCGATGTTCTTCTGCTTCAGCTCTGTATAATGTCCCTCGCCGTCATTATTGAACTGGCTGAACACGTCGTTCCAGATCTCCATGTAGCGGTCGCAGTCACATCCTACCGTACAGCCCGGCTTGCCGCAGCCGTACTTCTCACCTCTGTCATAATATACTTCTGAACAGGGGCCGCACGGACCGGAGCCGTGCTCCCAGAAGTTATCTTCCTTGCCGAACTTGAAGATCCTCTCTGCCGGGATACCGATCTTCTTGTTCCAGATCTCGAACGCCTCGTCATCATCTACATAGACAGACGGATACAGACGGTCCGGATCGAGTCCCACTACCTCTGTAAGGAACTCCCATGTCCACTGGATCGCCTCCTCCTTGAAATAATCTCCGAAGGAGAAATTGCCCAGCATCTCGAAGAATGTGCCGTGGCGTGCAGTCTTGCCTACGTTCTCGATATCGCCTGTACGGATACACTTCTGACAGGTAGTCACCCTTCTCCTGGGCGGGATCTCCTGTCCGGTGAAATAGGGTTTCAGAGGAGCCATTCCCGAATTGATCAGGAGCAGGCTCTTGTCATTGTGGGGTACTAAAGAAAAGCTCTTGAGTGCCAGATGTCCCTTGCTCTCGAAGAACTCCAAAAACATTTTTCTTAACTGGTTTACTCCATATGGCTTCATACCAAATCCTCCTCTTTCGCTCCAAAAAGCCATGTTTTAATATAACATACCCGGTATGATTTGTAAAGTTCGGATCGTTTCTCCGGTGTCCGGCGGAAAGCCCCCTTGTTGTCACGGCGGCCGCGCTTTCGCTCGGAGTGGAGCGCAGCGGGCACGTAAGGCCGCACAGGACGCGGCCTAAATGCCGGCGCTCCACTACGGGCCTTCGTGACAACAAGGGGGCTTTCTGCCTGGTGACTGGGAATGCTGTACTTTAAAAATATGCGGGATATCCGTCAGCCAGGGAATTTATATTAGTCGAGCTCGATTTCTTCAAGTTCCTTTGGCGGGACGGAGCGGGTGGAGTTCTTTACATAGGCCGCCAGTTCTTTTTTGGCCTGGAGGACGGGGATGTTGGTGCCGGCGCCGGCGATACAGCCACCGGGGCATCCCATTCCCTCAATAAGGCAGCCGTTCAGTTTGCCGGCTTTTGCGAGGGTCAGGATCTTCCGGCATTCGGAGAGTCCTTCTGCGTGTTCGATGTTTACCTGCACGTCCGGATAGTACTCGTGGATGCATTTCTCAATGGCGGATGCCACGCCTCCGGCACAGCCGTATCCTCTTCCGGCTCCGGTCGCATCATGGAAGGAGGACTCAGCCTCGTAGGAATTCAGGTCAATACCTTTTGCGTCAAACATGGCCTGCATCTCCTCAAAGGTTACAACGAAGTCCACATCACTTCGCACACTCCTTCGTGAAGCTTCCAGCTTCTTGGATGCACACGGACCGACGAACACAACTTTTGCATTGGGGTGTTCCTGCTTAATGGTCCTTGCAGTTGCCACCATGGGGGTCAGTTCCTGGGAGATCTCGTCGATCACATCGGGGAAGAACTTCTTCGCCATGACTGCCCAGGACGGACAGCAGGATGTGAGCAGGAAGGGAAGCTCACCGGTGACCACCTTGTCCACATAATGGTGCGCCTCTGCGATAGCGCCGATATCTGCTCCCAGGGCCACTTCATATACCTCTGAGAACCCTATCTCCCGGAGTGCAGCCTTGATATTTCTCGGAGTAATGTTCTTTCCGAACTGACCTACGAAAGCAGGAGCGATCTCCGCGATGATCTCTTCTCCTTCTGACAGAGCCCTTGCAAGCTGGAAGATCTGGGACTTATCGGAGATGGCGCCGAAGGGACAGCTTACCATGCACATACCGCAGGAAACACATTTATCATTATCGATGAAGGCTCTTCCGTATTTATCGGAAACAATAGCATTAACGCCGCAGGCCTTCTGACAGGGACGTTCTTTCTTCGCGATAGCGTCGTAGGGACAGACGGATTTGCACTTACCGCACTTGATGCATTTGTCCTGATCGATATAGGACTTTCCATCCACCATTGAGATAGCTCCTTTGGGGCAGACCTCCTGGCAGGGATGTGCCAGACAGCCCTTGCAGACATTGCTCACCTCATATTTATTCTCCTCACAGCTCTCACATGCAGAGGGGATCACCTGCATCAGCGGCGGCTCATAATATTTCTCAGAAATATTGCTTGCCTCCACTCCCGCCGTCAGATGGACCGGCTTGTTCTCCGGGCGGAGAGACAGACCCATGGCAAGACGAAGCCTCTCTCTTACGATCGCCCGGGAGCGGTAAGTACTTTCTCTGTATTTCTGTGTGTCGTCATTGACGATCTCATAGGGGATTGCCTCCATGTCGTCCAGCAGCGTGGACGCGTCCGCCTTGAAGCCGAGTTTTGCCACTTCTGTGAAAACACGCCTGCGGATTGCTCTGACTGTTGTCTGTAATCCTCTCATCATAGTTCTTTCCTCCTGAATAGTATTATAAATTAGAGCCGAACAGCTCCTGTGCGTAATGAACGGACTGCATGGCGTCCTTTCCATAGAAATCCGCTCCGATCATGTCCGCGTAATCCTGGTTCAGCACAGCTCCTCCAACCATCACCCTGCACTCCGGCGCCTTCTCTCTCAGCTGGCGGATGGTCTCCTCCATGCTGACCACTGTAGTAGTCATGAGCGCGCTCAGGCCCACCAGGCGGATGTCTTTTTCCAGCACCGTATCCACGATGGTCTCCGGAGGCACATCCTTTCCAAGGTCAATGACGTCGAAACTGTAGTTTTCCAGCAGGACTTTTACGATATTTTTGCCGATATCATGGATATCTCCCTTTACCGTAGCCAGGACGATGGTGCCTTTCTTTTCCCGGACTTCTCCGCTCTTGTCCATCTTTTCCTTCAGCACTGCAAACGCGCTCTTTGCCGCCTCTGCGCTCATGAGAAGCTGGGGAAGGAATACCGTTCCCTTCTCGAATCCGTCTCCCACTGTATTGAGAGCCGGGATCAGCTGGGAATTAATGATATCAAGGGGCGCCTGGGACTGGGCCAGTATCGCTGTAATATTGTGCGCATCTTCCTTCAGGCCCCGCTCAATGGCTGCCTGCAGGCTCATGCTTGCATTCGCTGCCTTTGCCGCACTCTGGATCGGTGCATATTTTCCGATATACTGCTCACAGTTGGCGTCCAGGTTCATAAGGGCATGGAAGGCATACCAGGCTTTCATCATATCCTCGGAAGAGGGATTGATAATACCGGCACTCAGACCGTTCATCATGGCCATGGTATAGAAGGCCGCATTGATCACCGGACGGCAGGGAAGCCCGAAGGATATGTTGGACACACCGAGGACCGTGCATACTCCGATCTCATCCCGAAGCCTGCGCAGTGTCTCCAGCGTCACCTTTGCTCCCTCCGGTTCGGAACTGATGGTCATGGCAAGGGCATCGATCACGATATCCCTTTTCCGTATCCCGTATTTCGCAGCCTCGGCAATGATCTTCTCCGCGATCCGCACTCTGCCGTCTGCGTCTGAGGGGATCCCGTCCTCATCCAGTACCAGACCGATGACCACACCGCCGTACTTCTGGATCAGAGGGAAGACTTTGTCCATTGATTCCTGCTTGCCGCTGACCGAATTCACCATGGCCTTGCCGTTGTAGATCCGCAGCGCTCCTTCCATTGCTTCTGCATCCACAGTATCGATCTGGAGAGGCAGGCTTGTCACACTCTGCAGCTCCTGCACCACTTCCTTCATCAGGGCAGGTTCGTCAATATCCGGGAGTCCCACATTCACATCCAGGATATGGGCGCCATTATCCTGCTGTGTAATGCCTTCCCGGAGCACATAGTCCAGGTCATGATCTTTGAGTGCCTGCTTGAATCGTTTCTTTCCCGTAGGATTGATCCGCTCTCCGATGATCTTCGACCCTTCCCCCAGGAACACGCTCTGACCGTAGGAGGAGACTACAGTGAACTCCTTCTCCGTCACCGGCTGCAGCCTCATCCCTCTGCAGGACTCTGTCATCTTCCGGATATGATCCGGCGTGGTGCCGCAGCATCCGCCTGCGACGCAGGCACCCATCTCGACGATCCTGTGCATATCAAGGGCGAATTCATCCGGTGTCACGTCGTACACAGTACGTCCGTCCCTCTGCTTCGGCAGTCCGGCATTGGGCTTTACGATCACGGGCAGGGATGTATAGCGCAGGAACTGTTCAAGTACCGGAAACATCTGATCCGGCCCCATACCGCAGTTGATCCCCAGGGCGTCCACCCTCATTCCTTCCAGGAGAGCCACCACCGAGGGAACGTCCGCTCCGGTCAGCAGCTTTCCTCTCTCGTCGAAGATTGTTGTTGCGAATACGGGCAGGGATGTATTCTCCTTTGCAGCAAGGACAGCTGCCTTCAGCTCATAAGTGTCGCTCATGGTCTCAATATGGATCAGATCAGCGCCTGCCTGTTCTCCCAGGATCATCACTTCTTTAAATGCTTCGTAAGCCTCTTCAAATCCCAGATCCCCCATAGGCTTGAGCAGCTTTCCCGTAGGGCCGACGTCGAGAGCTGTATAGATCTCCCTTCCGTCTCGTGTATCCTCTGCCGCATTCTTAACATGCAGCACGGCGGATCTTACCACTTCTTCCAGAGAGAATCCGTCATCGTGGAACTTCAATGCATTGGCTCCGAATGTATTCGTCAGAATGATATCACTTCCGGCCTGAATATAGGCTCGGTGGATCTCTTCAATCTCATCCCCGTGAGTCAGGTTCCATGTCTCCGGCAGTTCTCCCGGCTCCAGTCCTTTCTCCTGAAGAAGTGTACCCATTCCTCCGTCAAAAAATAACAGTTCTTTTCCCAGTCGTTCTAAAATCATGTAATATCCTTTCTGTTCCTGATCGTTTTCCGGCATATCAGGCTGCCTGTGCATAAACCAGGCGCCCGGCCACACTGTGTCCTTATCTTTTTCACCTCATCGCCGGTATGCGCAGTCTGTCTTGCCGCATGTCTCGCAGCCTTCCACCGGGCACCGGTCTTCTACCGGGCTGACACCGATAACTGCGGTCACGGATTTGGTAGGTGTCATCATATAACTGTCCGTCATGGTAAGACCGATGGTCTTCGCGCAGTCAAGCATCCGCATCAGCGGCTCCTGATACTGTATATCGAAGTCCCCGTATCCGGGGCTGAACCTGGGTCTCAGATAGAGGTGCTCCTTCCGCAGCTCTTCCCCGATGGCAAGCTGACATTCATCACAGTATTCCTCAAGCATGGCTGCCGCACATGCCTGTACGACGACAGCTTTTGCCATGTCAGTCAGTGAAGTCCTAGTGATCAGACGGTCCACGCCTGCGCCCAGTGTCGCCCCGAAGAGCACGATCTGACTGCATCCGGCCAGGTTCCGGCTCAGGCTCCTGCTCTCTATATTCATTTTCCCAATGAGGATCCTTCCGTTTTCTGTCCTTGACATATCAAAAATGCGGCTGATGGATCTGGGCCCTGCTTCTTTTTTCAGATTGGCAAAAGCATCGTCAATCAGAGCATAAGTCCTGTCGTCTGCCGCATTTCTTCCATAGCCAAGATAACGGAGTGCCTCCCTTATCTTTTTCTCCATCTTCTTTCTCCAGCCTTCTCCTAAGCTTTAATGATCTCGGACAGGTTATTCATGATCGCAGCCGCAACATCCGGCTTGTTCATGGAATAAATATGGATATTCTTTACACCATTGGCCAGAAGATCGATGATCTGATCTGTAGCGTATGCGATCCCCGCCTGCTTCATCGCCTCAGGCGAGCTTCCGAACCGGTCAAGGATGGCCAGAAATCTTCTCGGGAAGACAGTTCCTGAGAGATCCTTGCTTTTCTTCATCTGAGACGCACTTGTGATAGGCATGATGCCTGGCAGCACCGGAACTGTGATCCCGGCCTCCCGGATCCTGTACAGGAAGTTGTAATGGATATCATTATCAAAGAACATCTGAGTCGTCAGGAAATCTACACCGCTGTCCACCTTCTGTTTCAGGTAACGGATGTCATCTTCCTTGTGCTCGTTCTCCACATGTCCCTCAGGATAGCAGGCGGCGCCGATACAGAAATCACCGTGTTTCCTGATCTCCTCCACCAGCTCATATGCATATCGGAAGCGATCCTCCGAAGGGAACGGCATTCCCCCCGGTATATCTCCCCGCAGTGCAAGGATGTTCTCGATCCCAAGGCTTTTAAGATTGGCGATCACTGTCCTGACCTCCTCCTTCGTGGAAGAGGCGCAGGTCAGGTGGGCCAGGCTCAGCACATGCAGATCATCCTTAATGTGGCTGGCGATCTTCGCCGTATTCTTGCTTGTTCCTCCGCCTGCTCCGTAGGTCACGCTGATGAAAGCCGGATCCAGCTTCGCGATGGCGTCGGTTGTTGCCATGACCTTGTCAATTCCCGCATCTGTCTTGGGCGGGAACACCTCAAATGAAATATGTATTCTGTCTTCTCTCAGTCTGTCAATTATCTTCATCCGGTTTGTATACTCCTAAACTTTATATTATCGCGGGCAGCGCCGCTGTGGATCACTGTGCTCCCCGCTGCGGCATCCGCGCCGTTTATTCTCCGATCAGGCTTCTGTACAGATCCTCATACTGCATTGCAGAATTCTTCCAGGAGAAATCCTGCTGCATTGCTCTCTCGATGATCTTGTTCCAGTCTCTCTTTCTGTCGTAGTAAATCCTCTCTGCGTAACGGATCGTATTCAGCATCTCGTCTGCGTTATAATTTGCAAAACTGAATCCTGTTCCTGTCTTGTCGAACTCGTTAAACGGCTCTACGGTATCCTTCAGACCGCCTGTCTCTCTGACGATCGGGATCGTTCCGTAGCGGAGACTCATGAGCTGGCTCAGGCCGCATGGCTCGAAGAGCGAAGGCATAAGGAATGCATCGCAGGAAGCATAGATCTTATGGGAGAGATCGTCAGAATAGTAAATGTTGGCTGAAACTCTTCCCGAATATTTCCATGCAAAGTGGCGGAACATATTCTCATATTTCACATCACCGGTTCCAAGGACAACGATCTGTACCGCATCCTGGCAGAGCTGATCCATCACATAGTCGATCAGGTCGAATCCTTTCTGGTCTGTCAGACGGGAAACAATACCGATCATCATCACATGAGGATCCTTGTTCAGTCCCAGCTCCTCCTGCAGTGCAAGCTTGTTGAGCGGCTTGTTCTTGCGGAAGGACTCCAGATCAAAGTTCTTCGCGATCCTGTAATCTGTCGCAGGATTCCAGTCGTCATAATCCAATCCGTTAACAATACCTACCAGGTCATTGGATCTGGCAGCCATCAGTCCGTCCAGCCCCTCGCCGTAGAATGGTGTCTTGATCTCTTCTGCGTAGCTCTTGCTCACGGTGGTAACCTTGTCAGCATATACGATGCCGCCCTTCAGAAGGTTTGCATCCTTGTAAGCTTCCATCTTATCCGGCACGAAATAATATTCCGGAAGTCCTGTGATCCCCCGTACAGTCTTCGTATCCCATACCCCCTGGAACTTCAGGTTGTGGATAGTCATGACTGTCTTAATGCCCCTGTAATATTCACCGAGATATCTGAAGTTGTCCAGATATACCGGGATGAGGCCTGTCTGCCAGTCATGGCAGTGGATCAGATCCGGGCGGAATCCGATCACCGGAAGGATGCTCAAAACTGCTTTTGAGAAGAATGCGAACTTCTCGATTCCCCACTTCGGATCTCCGTCATACGGTGCAAAGCCGCTGAAATAGTGCTCATTATCAATAAAATAAAATGTAATGTCATTATAAACCGTCTTCAGGATCCCCACATACTGATCCTGACCTGCAATGTTCATATAGAAATGGTTCACATATTCCATACGGTCTTTCCATTCCTGCTTCATACAGGAGTACTTCGGGAGAACGACCCGTACGTCATACTTCGACTTGTCGAATTCCTTCGGAAGAGACCCTGCAACGTCCGCAAGTCCTCCGGTCTTGATAAAAGGCACGCATTCTGAAGAAGCAAACAATATGTTTTTCATACAACAATCCTCCGTTTTCTGCATTAATCCGCCTCTGGTGCACCGTTTATTTATCTGTCAAAGGGTGTACCTGGCACTAACTAAGGTACATTATAACTCATTTTTCGCCTAATGCAAAGGATTTTGTCTCTTTACCACGTTAAAATTAGGGTAAAGTGGTTTTCGTCGTTTTCTGCCGTCTTCAGTTTCTGTGTTTGTATTCCAGCTGGATCGTGTCGGCTATGAGTGCAATAAACTCTGAATTTGTCGGTTTGCCCTTGCCCGTACTCACGGTATAACCGAAGAGTTCATCCAGTGTATCCAGCTTTCCTCTGCTCCACGCCACCTCGATAGCATGACGGATCGCGCGTTCTACACGGCTCGATGTGGTCTGATACTTTTTCGCCACCGTAGGGTAAAGGATCTTCGTTATGGCATTAAGAACATCCATGTCATTGACAGCCATAATGATCGCATCCCTCAGATAATGGTACCCTTTTATATGGGCAGGGATCCCGATCTCATGAAGCATATTGGTAACCCGTGTTTCCAGGCTCTCCCCTCCTCCGGTATTTTCATTTTTCCCATCCTCATTTTTCCTCTCACAGTTTCGGAACATTTTTCTGACGGATTTTATCCGTTCTAACAGTGTCTCATTGTTAAACGGTTTCATAACATAGTAATTTGCACCCTTGTTAAAGGCGTCTTCCGTAATCCTTTCCTGTCCCACCGCCGTAATAACGATGAAGTAGGGGCGTTTGCCGACAGATTCCTTCTGATTCACCTGTTCCATGACTGTCAGTCCGTCCATTTTCGGCATAATCAGGTCGAGGAGAACGACGTCAGGCTGTTTGTTCTCGATGATCTGACACATCTCCTCGCCATTTTTCGCTTTTCCTACCAGATTCAACTCTTTATCCGTGCTGATAATGTTTTCCAGCAGATCGAGAATTCGTTGGTTATCATCAGCGATGGCTACGTTCAAATGTTCCATTCTCTTCTCTCCTTTAGCTGAGAATTGAGAACCTTCCCTGAAATCGCCACCTGCTTATTATATCCAGCTGTTTTTGCAGAATCAAGGAGATTTTGTAGCACTAATTCGACAACTTTTTCGACATGTCTGTTTATTCTGCTTCTTTCAACATATTTTCGATAAATATGCCGTATCCCATCGTCGAGTCCTGTACAAAAACATGTGTGACCGCGCCGATAAGTTTTCCGTTCTGTATGATGGGACTTCCGCTCATTCCCTGGATGATTCCGCCCGTTTTTTCGAGAAGTTCGTCGTCTGTTACTTTTATGACCAGACCTTTATTGACTTCTTTTTCAGATGTGTCGATATCTGTCACCTGAATCTCATATTCCCTCAGCTCATTGTCGATAAAGCACCGGATCGTGGCCGGACCGGTTTCGATCTCTTCTTTTCCCGCCGTCTCAATATGGATCAGATCTCCCAGAAGTTCTTCCGGCCGGTCTATGGTGCCGTATATTCCCGCTTCTGTATTCTTATTGACCGTACCGAGTATATTGCGGCTGCTGTATACGATAACTCCTTCCATACTGCCCGGACTTCCGCTCTGACCTTTGATAATATTCTGTATCGCGGTACGGTATACCGATCCGTCTGACACGGAGAGAAGCACGCTTGTATCTGTGTCATGGATGCCGTGTCCCAGGGCACCGAAACGATTCTCATCATCTATGAATGTAACGGTTCCAAGTCCCTGCACATTATCCCTGACCCAGATCCCAAGTTTATATTCGTCCGGCTCACACTCCACAGGATCGAGCCGGATATCCAGTGTCTCCCCGTCCCGGCGCAGAGTCAGCACTGCTTTATCCTGATCCAGACCCTCCACTGCATCCAGCAGTTCTCCTTTGCCCTGTATTTCCTGATGATTGACCGCCGTGATATAGTCTCCGGGCCGTACCAGATCTGCAGCCGGTTCATGGATTTTCCCGTCGATTCCTTCCAGTTTCTCTGTTCCAAGTACCATGACTCCGTCGGTTTCCATGTATATTCCTACAGGCATTCCCCCAAGGAGAACTGACTCGCCCGGGGAGGATCTTGCACTGGCCTCGGCCTGCTGCACTTCTCCCTCCTGCTCCCATGACATAGCGCCGAGCCATGCGGCAAAAACTGCGGCAAAGACAAACAGTGCCGTTAGATATTTTTTTCTTCTGTATCCGCGGCTTTCCACCACACATCCACATCCTTTCCCTGAATAATGACATTAAGAAAGAATCCTGCAAAGCAGGATTCTCCGCCTGCGGCGGGTCGCTTCAGCGACATCTCCCATTCCGCCGCAGTGCGATCCTCGCGGGGCGTTTTATTATTTCACAGGAACACAGTTTCCTGTGAAATAATAAAACGGATACAGTTCCTGCATCCGTTTTTAGTATGTGTGGCTTTCTGATTTTTCACACTGTATGTTCTTTCACTCTTTTCATCCGGCTTCCTTTTTTGCCAGTTCTTTCATCTCGCGTGCGCTGTCCAGGATCCTTTCCGTAATATTAGCGCCTCCAAGCATCCTTGCCAGCTCACGGACGGATGTATCATCATCCAGGGCAGTGATCCATGTCCTGACATGTTCGTCCTCCGCTGCCTTCTGTATGAGATAATGATGATCTGCCACTGCCGCGATCTGGGGAAGATGGGTAATGCAGATAACCTGACGGCTCCTGCCGATCAGTCTCAGCCGCTCTCCTACTTTTCCGGCTGTGATCCCGCTTATACCGGTATCAATCTCATCGAAGATCAGTGTGGGCGTATCTTCCTCGTCTGCCAGCACGGTCTTTATGGCAAGCATGACACGGGAAAGCTCTCCGCCGGACGCGATACTGCCCATCGGCTTCAGCGGCTCGCCCGGATTGGTAGACAGATAGAATTCTGCATCGTCTCTTCCAGACGCGCTGTATCTGCCGGAATCTGCGATCCTCATTTCCAGACGTGCGTCAAGAAAGTTCAGTTCCGACATTTGTTTCTGGATATCATCAGCGAACAGAGCAGCATTTTTTTCTCTCACTTTGTGAAGTCTCTGAGAGATGTCCTCCACTTTTTTCAGCGCTTTTTTCTTCTTTTCTTCCAGCTCACGCATGAAAGTGTCATAGTCATTGAGCTCTGTTATTCTCTGCTTCTTTTCCTCGCAGTATGCAAGGACATCCGTGGCAGTTCTTCCATATTTTGCCTTCAGATGGTTCAGAAGGTTCAGTCTGTCTTCTGTCTCACGGAAGTCTTCTTCTGAGAATTCCAGACTCTGGGCATACTCAGACAGTTCCCGATTCAGGTCATTGAGCAGACTGTCTACCTCAAGCATCTGTCCATACAGCTCTGCCCCCTTCTCGTCGAACTCCGATGCCTCCTGAAAGGAACGGATGGCACGGCTCAGGAGATCGCTTGCGTTTCCCCTCGAATCCTCACCAGTATACTGGTAAGCCTCCGCCACAGACTCGGTGATCTTCCTGCTCTCTGTCATGTGCCGGTATGTTTCCTCCAGCTCTTCATCCTCTCCCGGAAGGATCTGAGCTTCCTCGATCTCATTTACCTCGAACTCTGCAAGGGAAAGTTCCTTTCTCCGGCTCTCCTCATCCAGAGAAGACTGCTCTGCCCTGCGGCAGATATCCTGATATTCCCGGAATGCCTCTGTCATTTCTCTTTTCAGAGGACGGATCTCTTCTCCCGCATAGAGATCCAGCAGTGCGATGTGGTTCTTACGGTTGAGCAGAGTCTGGCTGTCATGCTGCCCGTGGATATCGATCAGCAGTCCCGCCGCCTGTTTCAGCACATTCATATTTACAGTCTCACCGTTGATCCGGCTGATGCTGCGGTTTCCCATGAGCCGTCTGCTCAGGGTGACCATTCCGTCCTCCGGCGTGATATCCAGCATGGCAAGCTGCTTTTCCAGCTTTTCATCCTCGATGGAAAATGTCAGTTCCACGAGGCCGTTCTTATCCTTTGAGCGGAGCATGTCCGCGTTATATTTTCCACCAAGTGCCAGATTGACAGATCCAAGGAGGATTGATTTTCCGGCGCCGGTCTCACCTGTGAGGATATTGAGGCCCGGACCGAACTCTACCTCGGTCTCGTCGATCAGGGCAAGGTTTTTCACATGAAGATTCTGAAGCATATTCTTCCACCTATATTCCTTTTGATACGATCTTCCTGATCTTTTCCATAACAGCAACTGTATCTTCGGTCGTACGGATCGCGCACATGATCGTATCGTCACCTGCAATGCAGCCTACGACTTCATTCCATTTCAGAGCATCTACTGCAGCTGCCACTGCCATTGCCATGCCGGAAACAGTCTTGATGACAAGAATATTCTGGGCCATATCCATGGACACATAACCGTCCTTGAGGACCCGCATATACTTCTCATTCATACCGGCATCTTCCTGTCTGTGCATCACGTATTTCTGTTTTCCGCCGCCCACAGAGACCTTCGTAAGCTTCAGATCCCGGATATCGCGGGAAACCGTTGCCTGCGTTACCTTGAACCCTGCATTGTTCAGGTACTCCGCAAGTTCTTCCTGAGTCTCAATATCGTACTGGGTGATAAGTTCTATGATTTTTGCATGACGACTGACTTTCATACTCCTTAATTTCCTTTCATCTTTTTCCGCATAGTCTTCATGAAGCTCTCTCTGCTGAGTTTGATCAGCCGGGCTGTCTCGGGAGCCCTTCTGATACATACTCTCTCACCCGTGACCAGAGTGGTCTGTTCCGCCCCGTCAAAGCACAGAGAGACCTGTTCCTGTCTTCCGTACCGCCCCTCACAGACTTCCACCTCGATAACATCGTCTGCCGAGAGCACTACACTGCTTGTGTTAAGAGCATGCGAACATATTGGCGTAATAACGATGATCCTGGCTGTAGGCTCCACCACCGGGCCGCCGGCAGAGAGATTATATCCCGTGCTTCCGGTAGGCGTGGAGATGATCACTCCATCTGCAAGATAGGTATTCAGCAGAGTACCGTTTACATACAGATTAAACTGGACGATCCGCACCTTTCCCTCCCTGGTCAGGACAATATCATTAACAGCCAGATCTCTCCTGCCTCTGCTGAAAACACCTTCGATCATCATCCTGTCCTCTACATCGGGATAGCCGGCAAACAGCTGATCCAGAGCCAGCCGGAAATCCTTCAGTTCCACCTCTGTAAGATAACCCAGTGTTCCCAGGTTGATCCCCAGCAGCGGCATATTGCAGCCTCCCAGATCCCGGACCGCCCGGATCAGCGTTCCGTCTCCGCCCAGCACCAGACCGCACTGTGCATCTTCCGGAACTGTCCCCGGGATGATATGGCCTTCGCTGTCTTTTTCGGAGAGGATACATTTCTTGCCGTGTTCCTCAATATAGTTCCTTATCTCATTTGTAATTTTGTAGTCTCTGTCTTTCAGCTTGTTAGTAATGATATAAAAGCAATCCATATCCTGCCCCTTGTCATTTTGCAAGTGTTTCAAATGCTCTGTCCACAACGGATGCAATATCAATAGAATCCTCTGATAATTCTGCGGAGAGATTCTTTTTCAGGTGGACCAGATATTCGATATTTCCCTCTGGTCCTTTGATCGGAGAGAAGTCAAGTTCAAGAACGTCGAATCCCACAGACCTTGCATAATCCGTTACCTTCTCGATGACTTCTCTGTGGGTGCTCTTCTCGCGGACCACGCCCTTCTTCCCCACTTTCTCCCGCCCGGCCTCAAACTGAGGTTTGATCAGCGCCACGATCTCTCCGTCGGCTTTCAGATAATTCCGGATCGGCTCCAGTACTTTCGTAAGAGAAATGAACGACACATCGATGGAAGAAAAGTCAACGGGCTCCCCGATGTCCTCCGGGGTCACATATCGGATATTAGTCTTCTCCATACAGATGACTCTTGGATCCTGCCTCAGTTTCCAGTCCAGCTGCCCTCTGCCTACATCTATGGCATATACCTTCACGGCCCCGTTCTGAAGCATGCAGTCGGTAAATCCGCCGGTAGATGATCCCACATCTGTACAGACTTTTCCCTTCACATCTACATCGAAATTAGCCAGCGCTTTCTCCAGTTTCAGTCCGCCGCGGCTTACATAGGGAAGGGTATGTCCCTTGATCTCTATATTTACGTCAGGGGAAAATGTAGTTCCCGCTTTGTCCTCTCTCTGTCCGTCTACGAATACGCAGCCGGCCATGATCACTGCTTTTGCCTTTTCTCTGGACTCCGCCAGATTCCTCTTCACAAGCAGTACATCCAAACGTTCTTTCATTCTGTCTGATCTCCTCCGGGATAAATGTCGGTGATCTGCCTGAAGATAGTGTCTGCACCAAGCCCCACTTCCTTCCTGAGCACCTCCACATTGCCGTGCTCTACATAATCGTCAGAAATGGCAACATTCCACACCTTCACGTTCAGATCATTGTTCTCTGTATATTCCAGTACATGTTCGCCGAATCCTCCGGCAAGCACATTCTCTTCTATAGTTACAAACAGGCTGTGATCCTCCGCCAGCCTGTTCAGGAGCTCCGCATCCAGCGGCTTCACGAACCGGGCATTGACCAGAGTGCAGGAATAGCCCGCTTCTTTCAGCATATTCCACACCTGTTCCGCTGTTTCTGCCATGTGTCCCACGAAAATAAGAGCAATATTTTTCTCCTTGTAGATCACTTCACTCTTCCCGTACTCAACAGGCGCGCGGAACTGCTTCATTCCTTTCCACGCCTCGCCTCTGGGATAACGGATCGCAACGGGATAAGGAAAATCCACTGCAAATCTGAGCATATCTGCCATCTCCCACCGGTTCTTCGGAGAGATGACCGTCATATTGGGGATCATGGACAGATAGGACAGATCAAATACGCCCTGATGAGTCTCTCCGTCACTTCCCACCAGTCCGGCACGGTCTACCGCGATCACAACCGGAAGATTCTGGAGACAGACATCGTGGATCATCTGATCATAGGCCCTCTGAAGGAAAGAAGAATATACCGCGAAGACAGGCTTCATTCCTCCAGCGGCAAGTCCTGCCGCAAAGGTCACAGCATGTTCCTCAGCAATACCTACATCAAAAAAGCGGTCAGGGTATCGTTTCTCAAACCGGGACAGCCCGGTCCCATCTGCCATGGCAGCAGTGATGGCAACTATCCTTCTGTCACGGCCGGCAATATCCGACAGCACCTTCGAGAACACATCTGTATAGCTGTCTGCCTTTTGCTCTTCACATGGCTCTCCGGTCTTGATATCAAAGGGACCGGTCCCGTGAAATCTGGATGGATTCTCCTCTGCAGGGGCATAGCCTCTTCCTTTCTGGGTAATGACATGGACAAGGACCGCATGATCTACCCGTTTCGCCTCCCTCAGGATCCGGGTCAGCTTCCGGATATCGTGACCGTCTACCGGGCCCAGATAGGTGATTCCCATATCCTCGAAGAACATCCCGGGAACAAACAGCTGCTTGATCCCGCTCTTTGTCCGTTTTACCTGGCTTATGATCCGGTCGCCTTTTCCGGGGATCCGCTTCAAAGTATCTTCTACGCCTCTTTTCAGTTCTGTATATGCCTGAGCGGTGCGAAGTCCATTGAGATACTGGGACATTCCTCCCACGTTTCTGGAGATGGACATCTCATTGTCATTTAATACAATAATAAAATTGCTCTTGATCCGGGAGGCGTTGTTTAAAGCCTCATATGCCATACCTCCCGTCATGGCGCCATCACCGATGATAGACACCACATTATAGGAATCACCGGTAAGTTCCCTGGCAGCTACATATCCCAGACCTGCAGAAATAGAAGTGGAACTGTGCCCCGTGTCAAATGCGTCGCAGTCGCTCTCTTTACGCTTGGGGAACCCGCTCATGCCGCCGTATTTGCGAAGCGCATCGAATCCTGACTTCCTCCCTGTGAGAAGCTTGTGGGTATAGGACTGATGGCCCACATCCCAGATCAGCTTGTCCTGGGGCAGATCGAATACAAGATGAAGAGCCATGGTCAGTTCTACCACTCCCAGATTGGACGCCAGATGTCCGCCTGTTACACTGATCTTTTCGATCAGGAACCGTCTGATCTCATCTGCCAGTACTGAGAGTTCCTCCGGCTTTAACTTTTTTATATCATTTTCTTTCTGAATCTTCTCAAGTGCCATAAGGAGATCCTCCTTATTTTTCTCTGTAGACAAGGGACTTCAGAAGCTGCTCAAGGAACTCATCCTGCGCCGGATATCCGTTCAGTTCACGGATGGCCTCAGCTGTCATCCTCTCCACATCTTTCTTTGACTCTTCAATCCCTTTCAGTGTGACATAAGTCGTCTTCTCATTTTTCTCATCACTGTGGACCGGCTTTCCAAGCACTTCTGTCGTGCTGGTCACATCCAGGATATCATCCTGGATCTGGAATGCCAGACCGATCTTCCTGGCAATCTGCTCTACAGTGCGGATATCCTCGTCTTCCGCTCCTGCCATCACGGCACCGACCATCATGGCCGCTTCGATCAGTGCACTGGTCTTCAGGCGGTAGATGAAGTCAAGGACATCTCCCGGCACCTCATGACCGGACTCCTTCACATCTACAACCTGCCCTCCGATCATGCCATAGATACCGGCCTTTCCCGCCAGGATCTTCATAGCCTTGCCTGCACGTGCTCCATACTCTCCGCCCAGATCAAAGCTCCTGCATGCCGTCTCGAAGGCATAGTTCAGCAGAGCGTCCCCTGCAAGGATCCCCATATCTTCTCCGTAAACGATATGAGTTGTCTTCCTTCCTCGTCTGTACTCGTCATTATCCATGGCCGGCAGATCATCATGAACCAGAGAATAGGTATGGATCATCTCGATTGCAGCCATGAAGGGAGCAATCATGCCGGGCTCACCGCCAAACAGCCGGTATGTTTCCAGCATAAGCATAGGCCGGATCCTCTTCCCGCCGGCCATCAGGCTGTACTCCATAGCCTCCATAATTATCTTCTGGTATCCTTCCTGTGCAGGAAGATATCTGCGCAGTATCTCTTCGATATATTCAATCCTTCTTGTATATTCCTCATTAAAATTCATGGGTGCTACCATCCTCATCCAGGACCAGAACCTTTTTCTCTACTTCATCAATAGATTTCCCACATTCTTTCAAAAGGTTCATTCCTTTATTATATAAATCAAACGACTTCTCCAGAGAAACGTCATCCGCTTCCAGTTCTCCAATGATCGTTTCAAGCTGTCCAAACATCTCTTCCAGAGTCTGTTTTTTCTTTTTTTCTGCCAAAGCAAGCTCCTCCTCATCCCTGTCAGGATTCTTCTGTCTGTCCGTTTCTGGTGTCCGGATAAGTGATCCGGGAAACTGACTTCACTTCTGCACGGATCGTACCGTCTGTCACATAGATCGTAATGGAATCTCCCTTACTGACCTGTCCGATGCGCCTTACATTTCCTTCCGTTCCCTGCACATAGGAATATCCCTGGCTCAGCTTCTCCAGAGGAGAGAGTCCTTTCATCTTCTCAATGTACAGGGCAAGTCTGTGCTTACGTCCGGTCATGCGCATATCCATCACAGTCCGCAGGCGATT
Organism: Candidatus Mediterraneibacter stercoripullorum; assembly: GCA_019115765.1. Taxonomy (GTDB): domain Bacteria; phylum Bacillota; class Clostridia; order Lachnospirales; family Lachnospiraceae; genus Mediterraneibacter; species Mediterraneibacter stercoripullorum. Next base: position 54,517 of record DXCZ01000105.1, read on the forward strand.
TTCCAGTTCCGCTGCATACTGCCGTCTCTCATTGAGCTTCTGGCGGGGATGGGCGAACTTCAGACGAAGCGCCGTCCGCTCCAGTGCGGACCGCCATGCAGTAGTCTTCATATATACTGCCTTCCTCATGGACTGCGCGCAGGAAAGCATCCGTTCGCGGACCTCCCGGTATTCATATACCGCCAGCTCTGCCGCCGCCGAAGGCGTAGGCGCTCTCAGATCCGCCACAAAGTCCGCGATCGTCGTATCCGTCTCGTGTCCCACAGCAGAAATCACAGGAACCGTACAGTCAAAGATTGCCCGTGCCACACTCTCTTCATTGAATGCCCACAGGTCTTCTATACTTCCTCCGCCTCTGCCGACAATGATCACATCCACCTGCTTTTTCTCCAGGGCCCGTATCCCCCGGATAATACTCTCCGCGGCACCTTCTCCCTGGACCTGGGCAGGATAAAGGATCAGCTGCACATATGGATTTCTGCGTGTAGAGATATTGATAATATCACGGACCGCGGCTCCTGTAGGAGCGGTAACAATTCCTACTGTATTCACATATCTGGGAATCGGGCGCTTGTACTCCGGAGCGAACATTCCCATCTCGCCCAGCTCCTTCTTCAGAGCTTCGAACCTCTCATAGAGGAGCCCTGCGCCGTCCAGGATGATCTCCCGGGCATAGAGCTGATATCTCCCGTCTCTTTCATAGACATCCACATTTCCGAGGACGATCACCTGCTGTCCGTCCTGCATACGAAAAGAAAGCCCCGCCCTTGCCCCTGCAAACATAACGCAGGCAATCGTGCCGGACTCATCTTTCAGCGAAAAATATATGTGCCCTGATGAATGATATTTGCAGTTGGACACTTCTCCTTTTACATAGATCCGGTTCAGCATGAAATCCTGTGTAAACATATTTCTGATATAGGAGTTCACCTGTCTGACCGTATAGACACTGTTCATGCTATGACTCCAGTTTCGCCAGTTTCCCCAGCACTCCGTTCACGAAAGACGGGCTGTCTCCGCCGCTGAACTTCTTGGCCAGTTCCACTGCTTCGTTGATGGCTACTCCCGTCGGGATCTCATCGTCCCATTTCATCTCATAAGCTCCAAGTCTGAGTATCGTCAGATCCACTTTATTCATCCTGGAAGTCTTCCATCCTTTTGTATTCTCATTGATAAGCGCATCAATCTCCGGTACATGGGAGACAACCGCCTCATATTTCTTCCGTATGTATTCCTTATCTTTCTCGGCCGCATCCTCAAGCGTCTCGAAATAATACTTCAGATGCTCAGGCATCTCGGCCGCCTCATTAAATTCTATCTGGAACAGCATCTTGAAAATGTGTTCACGAAGTTCCGTCCTTACCATATGGTCTCCTCTCATCTACCGGTAATAAAATTATTTTTCCTGCTTACAGAAAAAGGATGTCTTGCGACATCCCTTATTATACAACACGTGACAGGATCATTGCAATAAGATCACTCCTGGTTTTCCATCTCAACTCCTGCAACTCTGATGTTGACATCTGCCACTTCCAGACCGGTCATGTTCTCTACCGCGTTCTTCACCTTCTCCTGAACCTTTGCAGAAACATCTACAATACTGTAGTTATACTTCATATTCAGCGCCAGGGAAACTGTAACAACACCTTCAAGCACATCCACCTTCACGCCCTTCGACAGGTTCTTCATCCCCAGACGGCTGATCAGCTCGTTGGTAATGTTCCCCGCCATGGAAGCAACTCCTTCTACTTCCGTAGCAGCAAGAGCAGCGATGATCGCCACTACTTCATCTGCGATCTTCACTTCTCCCATGCTGGTATCATTTTGTATCGTATAAGTATTTCTTTCGTCCTTCGCCATGTTCAAAACCTCCCGTTTTGTCTAATCTTTTTACATTATAACAAATATCCCGGATTTTGCAAAGGGATTCGTTTTCTTATGACCTTCCGAACTCAGAAAGCTGAAGTCCCTCGTTCCGCTCCAGCGTCATGCGGATGCTCCACTCATGGATAAACAGTAGGAGCGGGCGCCCTTTCAGGTCTCTGATCTTCTTCATATCTGACGTGCCGCTCAGGCGGTCCATATCCACATCCGGCGTCTCGATCCACCGGATATGCTCGTACGGCAGATTCTCCAGGATGATCTCCACATTGTATTCATTCTTCAGCCGGTATTTCAGCACATCAAACTGCAGGACGCCTACAACTCCAACGATGATCTCTTCCATTCCGGTATTGTATTCCTGGAAGATCTGGATCGCGCCTTCCTGAGCGATCTGGTTGATCCCCTTGACAAACTGCTTCCTCTTCATAGTGTCCACCTGGCGCACTCTGGCGAAATGTTCCGGGGCAAATGTTGGGATTCCCTCATAGGCAAACTTCTCTTTTGATGTGGTCAGCGTATCTCCGATGGAAAAGATCCCGGGATCAAAGACACCGATAATATCTCCTCCATAGGCCTTGTCAATGATCTTCCTCTCACTTGCCATCATCTGCTGCGGCTGAGAGAGACGTACCTCCTTCTGTCCCTGTACATGATACACAGTCATCCCCGCATCGAACTCACCGGAACAGATCCTCATGAATGCGATCCTGTCTCTGTGAGCCTTGTTCATGTTCGCCTGTATCTTGAACACAAACGCCGAGAAATCCTTTTCTGTCATCGGGTCGATCTCCCCCTGATCAGACATTCTCGGCAGAGGGGATGTAGTCATCCTAATGAAATGCTCCAGGAATGTCTGCACTCCGAAGTTGGTCAGAGCAGAACCGAAGAATACCGGAGAAAGCTTCCCCTGATCTACCAGATCCTGGTCAAACTCTGCGGAAGCCCCGTCCAGGAGCTCGATCTCCTCCTCCAGATTAATCTTGGCTTCCGTTCCGATCAGCCAGTCGATCTCCGGATTATTGATCTGTACTTTCTTCACTTCTCCTACTGTTGTGCCCTTCTTTGTATCAGAGAAGAGCTCAACTTCTTTCTCCGCCCTGTCATAGACACCCTTGAACGCCTTACCTGAACCGATAGGCCAGTTTACCGGACAGGTGGGGATTCCCAGCTCCTTCTCTATATCATCCAGCAGGTCAAAGGTATCCTTTGCATCCCGGTCCATCTTGTTGATAAAGGTAAAGATCGGGATATGGCGCATGGCACAGACTTTGAACAGCTTCCTTGTCTGTGCCTCCACGCCCTTGGATGCATCAATGACCATGACCGCCGAGTCCGCCGCCATCAGCGTACGGTAGGTATCCTCTGAGAAGTCCTGATGTCCTGGCGTATCAAGAATATTGATACAGAATCCCTCGTAATTGAACTGAAGGACAGAGGATGTGACCGAGATACCTCTCTCCTTCTCGATCTCCATCCAGTCCGAGACTGCATGTTTTGCCGTTGCTTTGCCTTTGACTGATCCGGCCTGATTGATAACGCCTCCGTAGAGCAGGAACTTCTCTGTCAGCGTTGTCTTTCCCGCATCCGGATGAGAAATAATGGCAAACGTTCTTCTCTTTTTTATCTCATTGGTAATATCCGACATATATATCTTCTCCTGATTCTTCTTCCTTATCCTGCATTTCTGCACATTTCATCGTCTCAGCCGCACCCGCAGTCTGCTATTCTTCAAAAAGAGGCGTAGAGAAATATCTTTCCGCAGTGTCAGGCAGTACTGTTACAACTGTTTTCCCCGGTCCCAGTTTACGTGCAAGCTTCAGAGCGGCCGCCACATTGGTCCCTGAAGAAATACCGCACATGATCCCTTCCTTCGAGGCAAGCTCCTGGGAGGTACGGATCGCCTCCTCATCTGTCACGATACAGATCTCATCATAAATGTCCATGTTCAATATAGCCGGAATCACTCCGTCTCCGATTCCCATCTGCAGATGCGTTCCGATCGAACCGCCGGACAGGATTGCCGCATGCTCAGGCTCTACAGCCCAGATTTCCATATCCGGATTCTTCTCCTTCAGCACTTCCCCGATACCGGTGATCGTTCCGCCTGTTCCGATTCCGGAACAGAAACCATCGATGGGACAGCCCGCCTGTTCCAGGATCTCTGCCGCCGTCTGGTCTCTGTGCACTGCCGGATTGGCCGGATTCTCAAACTGCTGGGGAACGAAGACTCTCGGATCCTCCGCAGCCATACGCAGAGCTGTATTCAGACATTCCTCAATACATGCTCCGATATTTCCTGCATCATGGATCAGGATCACCTCGGCGCCATAGTGTTTTACCAGTTTTCTGCGTTCCTCACTGACAGAGTCAGGCATGATGATCTTTGTCTTATATCCCCGTACTGCGCCTACAAGCGCGAGACCAATGCCCTGATTGCCGCTGGTCGGCTCCACGATAATAGTATCTTCTTTGATCAGCCCTCTGTCCTCTGCGTCTTTGATCATATTATATGCAGTCCTTGTCTTAATGGAGCCGCCCACATTCAGGCCCTCGAATTTTACAAGAATCTGCGCACTGCCTTCCTCCGCCATCCGGCCCAGCCGGATCAGCGGAGTATGGCCCATTGCTTCCAGTATATTATTATAAATCATTGCTGTTTCCATACCTTTCCGATAAACTTATTTCTGATATACCCTAACTTTAATATTATATTACGGAAAGATGCAGAACTCAACTAATTTCTTAACCATTTCAGCCGCTTTTATACTTTTATGCGTTTTTATTCGTGGATCGGTGTGATCACTATATTTTCCGGAGCAATGTCTGTCTGCCTTGTAACGATATCCTCGATCTGCGCCCGGTTTGCATCTGTCAGTTCCGATGCGTTCACCACAACATCCGCGGAATCTTCTGTCAGGCTGACTACCGCCTCAGAAAAGCCCTTCGCTGACATCAGTGTCTCAATCGCCACCTCTTTTTCAGAGATTTCTGTGAGCGCCACCATCTGAGCAACAGCGTCCTTTTTCTCCTCATCGCTCAGGTTTGTATTGTCAATGATCGCCTGCAGTGTCTCTTTATTCTGGGCCCGCACCTGTTCCCTTGATACTTTCGCCTGCGCTACTGTAGCTGCGGCATCGCCGCTGGTAAGCACTGCCTCTCCCGGAGTCCCTTCTATTTCCGAATCATTGCTGACGATATCCTCTGTAGAGCTCTCAATATCTTCCTGCGAGATATCCAGAAGTTCCTGGCTGGCAAGGTCTGCATTCGCCTCTGTGGTATTGTCCGTATCTGCCGCACCGTCAAAAAGCCGTCCCGAATAGTTCAGGTATCCTGCTACGGCGATCATGACGGCAAGAGTGGCGATAATAATCTGATTTTTCTTGAACAAACGTTTCACTTAACAATCCTCCTTTTATGTATCAGCCCGTTTCATTATTTTAATCTTATGCGCCTCTACACCGAATAATGCCTGAACCGCCTCCGTAATGTTCCGGATCACAACTGCATCGTCCCCGCCGTCTGCAATTACCACGACTCCCTCTATTTCCGGCGACAGTTCCATACTCACATATGGTGACTGGGAGCCGTCTGAATTCTGTTCGTATACACTTGTCTGATCCGACGAGCTGTCCTCTGTCACCCGTGTTCCGCCGCTGCTGTCCGCCTCATCTGTGGTCTGACTTGTGCTGGACCGGTCTTTCTCAACTACTTTCTGACTACTGGACTTCAGTGTGATCATCACGGTCACCTCACCTACGCCTTCTACGTTTTCCAGCGTCTGTGCCGTCTTCTGCTCCAGATATGCTCCGTATGCATCGTCTGATGAGGGCAGATCCTGATCATCCCCGGATGAGATACCGGCATCATCACTTCCCTCTTCCGGAACAGGGAATACAGCCACCAGCAGGAGAAGTCCCACAAGAAACAGGGTCACAAGCTGATTTTTCTTCGGAAGCTTTTCGCCGTTTCTGACGCCGGCGAGCCATGTCTTCCATTTATTTTCCTTACTCTCCAATTCTGATCTCCTCCACTTCTATGAGGTTCTCATCCACGTTCTCAGCTCCGTTTTCTGTCTGCATCTCTCTGTTTTCTCCGGATACACCTTCCTCTGTTTCTCTGCCGGCTGTGCTGCCTATGTATTCCTCCGGGACAAAGTCCATGATATCCGCATTTTCCAGCCTTTCACCGGCCTCTCTTATCTCTCTGGTTTCCATTTCATATTCACGGCTGTGATACAGATCAAGGAAGCTCTGTTCTATTCCAGCGACTCTGAGCACAGGACTGATGAGCAGCATGATCAGTACAAGACCGGAAAAGAAACGGATATATTTCGTATACTGCTTTCCCGGGACAGCGTGCATCACAGCGGCGGAAACAACCAGATATGCAGCAATACTCTGGATCCATCCGTATAGTTCATCCAGCATTTTCTTTCCTCCCCTTTCCATCTGCATAAGTTCCACGGAATTTCACCGGACTGTACCGATCATGAAGTGGATGCCGCCACCACTGCTATTGTCAGGAGGAAGAGTACCCCTACCGAGAAAAGGATCTGGACAAGCATCTCATAACCTTCGCTTATCCCGCTGATACACCCTGTGATCCTCTTATCAGACACCGGCTGGACAAGAGCTGACGCCAGCTTATACATAAAAGCCATGATCAGCATCTGTATCAACGGGACTGCACAGACCGCCACGGCGATGACCGCCCCTGCCATGCCGATCCCGTTTTTGATCAGTACGGCAGTTCCCAGCACTACTTCGGTTACTCCGCCCATTACATTTCCAACCCAGGGCAGGGCTTCCGCAGTCCTGGTCAGTGCGCTTCGTTTCAGCGTATCTATGGCCGGCGCCAGCAGCCCCTGTACCACATTGATCCCGATCACGCAGGCCAGAAGGGTCTTCAGCACCCATGAGACCAGCTTGCGCAGCAGTTCAGCGAACTCCGACAGGAAATCCTCTCCAGTCAGATTTCCCATGACCCGCATCATAATATAAATATTTACGACAGGGAGAAGAAACCGGACGATCAGAAGCTCCACTACATAGATCAGGAACAGGATCACGTTATAAAAAAAGAGCGCCGTCACACTGCCGGACGCAAATGCCACTGCCAGGAAATAGCTGGGGCAGAGCACACGCATGAATTCCACCAGTGAATCCAGTCTCTCCTCCATCCCGCTCATGGCAGTCCGAAAGGCAGTCAGACAGAGTGTGATCAGGAGCATATAAAGTACATAGAAACTGATATCTGATATCTGCCTGTTCTGGAAAGCGCCGGAGAAATTGGTAAATACAGCAGCAATCAGAGCGACCAGCAGTACATAGACCAGATTATGCCGGTTATATCGGAACTCATAGGAAATCTGATCTTCAAGAAAAGCCAGAATCATGTTGCCTGTTTCTTCTATGTTCCCAGAGATAAGAGCACTCACCACATCACCGAACCGGATCTTATCATCCGGAAACATAGAATCCAGACTGTTTTCAATCTCATTAAAATCAAATTCCCCCAGCAGAGCATCCTCCACCTGGGTCTGCAGTTCATCCGACTCCTCATCACTCAGTTGTTCTCCCTCTTCTTGTCCCGTTTCCTCTGCTCCTACGATCCTTGTTCCCGTTCCGAAGAGAAGGAGGACCAGGATAAAAGTCACCAGGAACTGATAGAGCCGCCTCATGACAGGAACTCCCTTATAGTCTCAAGCAGCGCCAGCATCACCGGAAGCCCCAGCGTAAGAATCGTCAGTTTACTGAATATCTCAATCTGTGAAGCGATAGTCTGATTCCCTGCATCACGGCAGATTCCGGAAGCGAATTCTGCAATGTAAGTCACTCCGATCATTTTCAGCATGGTGGACAGATAACCCGCGTCCATATCGATATATGTACTGATTTCCTGTACTGTTTCCACGAATATTCCCAGCCGGTCTACGATACAGGCAAAAAGAAAGATTCCCGCCGCAGCACTCATATAAATTCCGAATTCCGCCTTGCCTCCTCTGAGCTGGACTGCCAGAAGAGCCCCTGTCACGCCGATGATCCCGATCTGCATCACACTCATCTCTGGATCCGCACCTCCTTTTGTGCTCCATTTATACGCCATTTCCGCCCCTGTTTCATGTCTGTCCCGGACAGCTTTCTACAGTGAGAACAGCTGTCTGATGGAAAGAAACAGGTCGTAAATATAGGGAAGTACCCAGGACAGGACCAGGATCAGTCCCGCCAGGCTGGTGAGAAAGGCCTGCTCTTCTCTTCCGCTGTGCTTCAGGACCTGACTCAGTATGGAAACAAGGATCCCCACTGCCGCGATTCTAAATATCAGATTAATGCTCATATTTCCTCCCTTGTCAGAGCAGGATCACCACAAGAAAAATACCGCTCATCACACCGAGACAGTTCCCTATCTTCCTCTTTGAAGCCATCCCTTCCCTCAGCTTTTCTATTTCCAGATCCATACGGTTCAGATACAGCTGCATGGACCGGTCCGACGTCTCTCTGTCCAACTGTCCTATAAAAGTCCCAAGCTCCTTGATCAGCAGAGAGTGCTCCTGCTTCAGGTTCAGGCCTGCCAGATACCGGTCAGCGCACCGGTTCCAGATCCGTGCAAAGCCACTTTCCTCCCTCCTCTCAGTCTCGCCGGCTGTCTTCACCAGCCATGTCCGGTACGGCTCTCTTACACGTTTTCCCACCTCATAAAATATTTCCGCCAGCGGCGCCGCCGTATATCCCATCTCACCGCGGATCAGGCCTGCGACATATCTCAGATACTGCATGACAGACAGATAGCGCTTCAGCTCCTGCCCGTACATGTAACCGGCTCCGGTCGTCGCTGTGATGATCAGAATACTGCCGATCACTCTCTGCACAACACACTCCCCCGCTCATCATAAATTCCCCTGATTTCTCCCGGATGTTCCCCGTTTCCAAGGACTACATATCGTTCAAACATTCTTCTTCGGATAAGTTCACCCAGGACCGGCTTCTTCTTCGCCTCTTCCATGTCCAGGCCATGTACACTGGCGATCAGCCTGCATCCGCAGTGCATGGCATACTCTATGGCATGGATGTCCTCCACTGTACCTATCTCATCCACAGCGATCACCTGGGGAGACATGGACCGGATCAGCATGATCATGCCCTCTGCTTTAGGACAACAATCCAGAATATCCGTCCTGGTGCCCAGATGATTCTGAGCGATTCCAAGATAGCAGCCTCCCAGCTCTGAACGTTCATCCACTACTCCCACAGAGCACCCCTTTACATACCCGTTCCCGTCCGATATCTGACGGATCAGATCCCTGATCAGCGTAGTCTTTCCGCAGCAGGGCGGGGATATGATCAGCGTATGACATACCTGCCTGTTTTTTGTGATATATGGCAGAAGACTGTCTGCGCAGCCTATGACCTCATGGGAAACTCTGATATTTACGGATGATATGTACTGTATATTTTTCACCTTCTCATGCTCCATGATCACTTTTCCTGCCACGCCCACTCTGTGACCTCCTTCCACTGTAAGAAATCCCTGTCTCAGTTCATTTTCAAAGGCATATAGAGAATAGTGACTGATGTAGTCCATTGTCTCTCTAAGCTCATCTTTTGTGACCATATGCCGTTTCCCGCCTTCTCCTGGCTCGATCTCCTGATTCGCCGCCAGGATCCGCAGTGGCTGCCCCGTCCGCAGCCTGATTTCCTGAATCCTGTCAAAATCCGGCACTTCCGTTTCGATCACTCTGCGAATGCTTTTTGCAAGGATATTCAATATCTGTGATTTTCTGTCTTTTACCTCCATCTTGTCCACCTCTTTACACAATATATGAGGCGGGGCGGAAAATATGACCGGTTTTTGTTTCCCCGACAGCATAGATTGTGATATACTACTTTTGTTGTCCAAAAAGGAAAACAAAGATAAATCAGACAAAGGATGAGCTAAATGAAACAAATCATTAAAAACTGGAATCAGATCAGCCTTGTAAAGCGGATCATCTGCGGACTGATCATCGGTATCATACTTGGACTGGGATTTCCCCGTCTGACTGTACTGTCCCTGCTGGGCGATCTGTTCGTAGGAGCCTTGCGGGCAATTGCTCCGCTGCTGGTCCTTTTCCTTGTAATGGGCGCTCTTGCCGCCCAGAAAGAAGGAAAACAGAGCAATATGAAAAGGGTCATATTCCTGTATCTCCTCGGCACTTTCCTGGCAGGATGTGTCGCTGTGGCAGCAAGTTTTATCTTCCCCATCACTATTACACTGTCGGAGAGCGCTTCTGACGCGGCTGCTCCCAGCGGCATCGGAGAAGTGCTGAACAGTCTGTTGATGAGCATTGTGTCCAATCCAGTAGATGCCCTGGCAAATGCAAACTATATTGGCATCCTTGCATGGGCTGTCCTGCTTGGCATCGCCCTCAGGAAGGCTGGCGAAGGCACGAAAAATTCTATCATGCAAATATCTGACGCCCTGTCCCAGATCGTGCGCTGGGTTATCAACTGCGCTCCCTTCGGCGTCATGGGGCTTGTATTTACGACAATCTCCGAACAGGGACTGGAATCCCTCTTAAGCTACGGCCAGTTGATCCTTCTCCTTGTGGGAAGTATGGCCTTCGTGGCACTGGTGGTCAATCCGCTGATCACCTTCATCGGAATCCGGCGCAATCCCTATCCTCTGGTGCTGAAATGCCTGAAGGACAGCGGGATCACCGCTTTCTTCACCCGCAGCTCTGCAGCCAATATTCCAGTGAACATGAGACTGTGTGAAGAACTGGGACTGGACCGTGACACCTACGCCGTATCCATTCCCCTGGGGGCTACGATCAACATGGGAGGCGCCGCCGTCACCATCTCTGTACTGACACTTGCCGCAGTACATACACTTGGCATATCCATTGACATTCCAACTGCGCTGGTCCTCTGCATCCTCTCCGCCATCAGCGCCTGCGGGGCATCCGGCGTGGCCGGCGGCTCACTCCTTCTGGTGCCTCTTGCCTGCAGCCTGTTCGGCATCTCCGACGCCATCGCCATGCAGGTAGTAGGGGTGGGATTTATCGTAGGCGTGATCCAGGATTCCTGCGAGACCGCTATCAACTCCTCTACAGACGTACTGTATACAGCAGTGGCGGAGCTGTCGCAGAAGAGGAAAGATACGGCTGTATAGTTCAAAACAAATATGGCAACCACAGAGGACGCAGGAGGATCAGCAAAAATAGCAGAATCATCAAAATCCATGTCCACCGGGCTGACAGCAAACCGGACATATAAGTCCACGATGTTCATCATGCTGTTTGAGGATAAGAAGAACCTGTTGGAATTATATAACGCAATAAGCGGGAAAAACTATACGGATTCGGAAATGCTGGAGATCAACACACTGGAGAACGCAATCTATATGACAATGAAGAATGATATTTCATTCCTCATCGATGGACGTCTCTCCCTGTATGAACATCAGTCCACTGATAACCCAAATCTTCCTCTGCGGTTCCTTTTCTACATATCTAAACTTTATGCCGGAATGACGAGAAATGAGAACCTGTATGGGACCAGGATCGTACAGATCCCACCACCGGAATTTGTCGTTTTTTATAATGGGAAGGATGAACTGCCAGACCGGATGGAAAGGAAGATATCGGATATGTATGCAGTTAGTGATCCTCATGCCGGGCTGGAACTTACGGCAGTCATGCTGAACATTGCGGGAGAGCATAACCGTGAATTGAAAGATGCCTGCCGGACGCTCGGGGAATATGCTGTCTACACGGATAAGATCCGAAGATATGTGGATGAGATGGAACTTGCGGATGCAGTGGAGCGCGCAATCCAGGAGTGTATCTCGGAAGGCGTGCTAAAGGATTTCCTGGAGAAACACAGAGCGGAGGCGAAGGAAATGAGTATATTCGAATATGACCAGGAGAAGCATATGCGGCAGGAGCGGGAAGCTGCCTGGGAAGACGGCCTTAATAATGGAATAATGCTCACTAAACAGGTTTTGCAGCTTTCTGCCAGAGGAAAATCAATAGAAGAGATAGCCCGGGAGTGCTCTATATCGGCAGAACAGGTAAAAAGGATACTTGAATAATCAAAAATACAATAGAATTTGTGACAGAGATAGTACGGATCTTTTCTCTAGTTCACCCACGTCTCAGCAACCAGCCTTGCAGGAGGTGTGTTACCACGAAGGCCCGTAGTGGAACGTCGGCACTTGGGCCGCGTCCTCTGCGGCCCTATGTGTCCGCTACGCTCCACTCCGAGCGAAAGCGTGGCCTCCGGGGCAACACACCTCCTGCAAGGCGGACACCTGAAAACAAATGAACAATAATCTATCATCATTCCATAGAATCCACAACATCCTTCAGCCGATACAGCGGAGCCCCTCCATACAAATGATACCGGATACCATCGGCGGTAAACATCAGATGATAGGATTCTGCGCCCACGCTGCCGATCACATTGACCTTCCACCCCTGGACGGAAGTGTACTGTTCCACGAATTCATAATATCCCAGGAAGTCATAGGTAAAGCCGTTCAGCTGCTCCGGGCTAATTGCAATATCAATCTCCAGATTCACCGGTGTATTCCATGCATAATTTACAATATAAGAAGTAATTTTAATCTGCTCGTTCGTCTCGGCGTCTGTCGTATACAGAATCGATTCCGGTTCTTTATCCGCATAAGGGGTATCAAGAAGATCTTTTCCGATATCTGCCTGAAGCTCCTCATAATCTGTATACTCTTTTTCATATTCTGTGAAATCGCCATTACCTGTCTTAATCAGTCCGTCAGCCAGTTGAAAAGGCTGAACCGTCATGGGATCGATATCAGGCATTGCATCCTGATTCACATGAAGATCCTGTGTGCGGTAGTAACCAGCAGCCACGGTAAGGCCTGCCAGCAGAACAACCGCAAGACATGCCGAAGCGAACTGGATCTTTGGCAAAAACAGTCTGCGGCCTGTTCTTCCTTTTTCTTTTTTCTTCGCCAGTTCCAGAGTTTCTTCAATAAACACATCCGAAATACGGATATCAGCCATTTCTTCATTTATTTTTTCCCGAAGATCTGTCATCTGAGAACTCCTCCTTTAACACATCGCGCAGTCTTTTCCGCCCCCGGTTCATACGCTGCAGAACCGCACCTTCCTTTATTTTCAGGATCTGCGATATCTCACGTACAGAAAATCCCTCAAAATAATATAACAGAATGACCTCCCTCAGGCTGACTGGCAGGCTGCTTACAGCTGAATGTACGTCTGTTCTCTGTTCCATATCCGGTAAAGGGGCATGCACTGTTTCCGGCAGCTCCTGTCTTTCCATCCGGAACCATCTTGTACGAATGATATTTTTGCACGTATTAACTGCGATCCGAATGATCCATGCCTTTACAGGTGCGTCACCGCGAAACTGGTCCAGTCCTCTGTATACCTTTATAAATGTATCCTGGACTGCATCTTCTGCAAGCTGATAGTCTCTCAGATACATGCAGCAAAGGCGGAGCAGATCTGTACCGTATTGTTCCATCAGTTCCCGAAAGATTTTATCTTTGCTGTCGATCGGCATTTTCATTACTCTCCCCGTGATGTCATTTCCTGTCAGCGAAATCTGCCGCTTCTTTCACCCACGCCATGAGTTCATCATCAATCTCGGACATCTCTGATATGAGCAGATGATGCGTCCAGCGGTTGGGATAAGGCTCTGTCGCAATGTCGATGCGGGGTGAATCTGCCCGGTATTCCAGACCAAACGTGATCACGATATAAATATCCGGACAGTCCTTCTTCTTTCTCACTCTGGCGAAGGATACACAGGCAAACAGATGCCTGTTATAGAAAGATATCTGAGTCTTCTGGACCTTGATCTTTACATCCGGAATCATTGACAGCACACGCTCCTCGAACCGCTCATACAATGGCAGTGCGTCCGGATGTGAGTCAAAAAACTGGAGGATCTGTTCATTTGTATGTCCATCGTTATCCATAGCTTTTCTCCTTTGAACTACTTACTGCTCTACGGCTGGAATATAGATCTCGTAGTCTTCCTGCCCGTCTATAGACGTTGTGAAGGTATACACCGGCTGATAATAGCCTTTTGAATCCGTCATATATTTCATAGTCACCTGCCCCAGGTTCAGCTCACGGATCTGCCTGCCTTCCTCCAGATAAAACTGGAAATACCCCTTCCGTACCTGCTCACAGGCAGCTTCTTCGGAAATGACCGGGAAATCTTTATACTTTTCACAGGTAAGTATATTGTTGTTGATGTCCCCCAGTTTTTCATCTTCATAAAGGGTACAGGTCAGTGTTCCGTCATAGAGCAGATCACCTTCCCTCTGCTGAGAAACGGTAAACGTATATCCACCTGACTGTCCTTCCATCTCCTGAAACTCCGCATTCTCCGGAAAATCAATCCCATACGCCAGAAGGGCCTCTCTTACAGTCGTTTCATCGGCGCCAGTTGCCGCTGCAATATCCGTCTCATTCTCCGGATATTGCCTATCCATCACGGAGAAATCAACATACTCCATTGTCCCGCCGGAGTAGTTGATCCACAGAGAGTTCTGTTCTGTACTGTAATAGATGGCGGTTTCCTCATAAAGATCTATCCGTGTCTCATCAAGAGTCTGTCCCAGTCTTTCAAAGAACTGTTCCGCCATATTACGTGTCTCTTCTTCCGTATATACCGGAACCTTGTAAACTGCTGCTGTTCCGGTCTCACTGCTGTATGTCTCTTCTGTCGTCACCTGAGCCGAAGACAGATCGATTCTGTTGACAAATCCCACACTCAGATTGCCAAGCTCCTGATGATCATACATAATGACGATCCCTGCAAACGCCAGCCCCACTGCGACCAGCGGGATCTGAGCGGCAGCCATGCGGAGCACACTGAATTTTCTCTTCTGCACAGCCGATATTATCCCCTGAAAAAGCATATAGCAGCCATACCCGATCATTGTACCAAGAAAATTATTCAGAATGTCGTCCGCTTCCACCACGCCCCGTCTCAGGATAAGCTGTGCGGACTCAATCAGCACTGTCACAACGAATCCGATCAGATAGGTCACCCAGAACCGGCGGCATCTTCGTATCCCCAGCGGCAGAAGGAACCCCAGTGGCACAAAGAGCAGGATATTCAGGACGATATTTCTCCAGTCTGCACCGGAAAAATTGTACCATGCCTCCCGGTAGGAATAAAACAGAGGAATGATCCTGCCGGAGGTCCATCCGGAGAACCGGTCCAGCAGAGTAGCTGAAAACATCACCACAAGGTAACAGAGAAAGATTCCGGCCCACACCACAGTCAGAGGACGGAGCCTCTTCTCCCCTTTCATCACCTTTTTGTACACGATAAAATACCCTGCCGCAGCGATCACTCCTGCCACGGCCGCCAGGATGATTCCCATGATAAGATACTGCTTTGCCAGTTCGATAATTGTTGATAATCTCATAATTTTCCCCTTATTATTATATTAGTTTGGACGTCAAAAGGTCTCGTGACGCCTGCGATACACGGATCATTCCGTACTGAAGCACTCCCGCGATCCTAAAACAACTCAACTCCCTGCATATAGAGAGTAAATCTATCCGCTATATAACAGACACAGAAAATACGGAAAATATGACATATTTTTTATGATTCCCGGAATTTCCGTATCTCTTTCAGACGCTCCGCCGTTTGCTTCTCATTTCCCTGGTCCGTCGGGTGATAATATGTCCGTTCCTTCAGACTGTCAGGCATACACTGCATATGGGTCAGCTTTTCTTCTGTGTCATGGGCATACTCATAACCCTTTCCGTATCCAAGATCCTTCATCAGACCAGTGACGCCGTTGCGTATCTGCAGAGGCACCGGTTCCGCCCGAAGAGTGCGGACGTCCTTTTTGCATGTCTCGCAGGCCGTGTAGAGGGCATTGGACTTGGGCGCCATGGACAGATAGACCACAGCATGAGTCAGATGCACATCACACTCCGGCATTCCAAGGAAATGACAGGCCTGATAAGCTGCCACTGCCACCTGCAGGGCATTGCTGTCCGCCATACCCACATCCTCGCTGGCGAAACGGATCAGACGTCTGGCAATGTACAGCGGATTCTCCCCACCTTCCAGCATACGCATCATCCAGTAGATGGCAGCGTCCGGATCGCTGTTCCGCATGGACTTATGTAGAGCTGAGATCAGATTATAATGCTCCTCTCCAGTCTTGTCATACAGCAGTGACTTCCGGCTGATGCACTGTTCCATTCCCTCCTCTGTTACCGTGATTCCTTCCGAACTGATCTCTCCGTTCAATACTGCCATCTCCAGCGTATTCAGAGCAGTCCTTGCATCCCCGTTTGCAAAGGCAGCAATGGCCCGGATAGAATCAGCAGAGATCTGCACATTCTGTCCTCCAAATCCGGCTGGATCCGTCAGGGCATGGTTCAGCAGTCTGATCAGATCCCTCTCCTCCAGGGCTTTTAGAACAAATACCCTGCATCGAGACAGGAGAGCCGCATTGATCTCGAAGGAAGGATTCTCCGTTGTGGCCCCGATGAGAATGATGCTTCCCCGCTCCACATACGGAAGAAATGCATCCTGCTGAGCCTTATTAAAACGATGGATCTCGTCTACAAAGAGAACGGTCCGCAGTCCCACTCTCCTGCTCTGTTCCGCCCGGTTCATCACTTCCTTTATCTCCTTGATCCCACTGGTGACTGCGCTGAAATTGATAAACTCAGATTTCGTCTTTCCGGCGATAATACTGGCCAGTGTAGTCTTCCCTACTCCCGGAGGCCCCCAGAATATCATAGATGCGATCTGGTCCTTCTCGATCAGCTGCCGGAGTATCTTCCCCTTTCCGATCAGATGCTCCTGCCCTACAAAATTCTCCAGAGAGTCCGGCCGCAGCCTGCTTGCCAGAGGAGCCATCGCCCTGCTGTCACCAAACAAAGTCATCTGTTCCATACAAACACTTCCTCTCTTCTACGCCCATTATAAAAGCCGGAAGCAGATTCCGCAACCACGAATCCCTTCCGGCTTTGTTAACATATATTTTCGTATTTATATATTCCCTTTAGCAAAAAGCCAACCTTTCATACTTGCATCGGGGTGTTTTACTCTCATATCCCGCCGTGACAACAGTCCGCATTTCCGCCGGACGCCTGCCGGAATATATATCTACATTTTACTCTGCTACGTCTCTCATGCTGAAGCTGAATCTTCCCATCTTGTCCTTGCCCAGGCATACTACCTTGACAACATCGCCGATGGCGAGCACATCCTCAACCTTATCGATCCGCTTCTTGGAGATCTTGGAGATATGCACCATACCTTCCTTGCCCGGAGCAAACTCGAGGAACGCTCCGAATTCTTTGATGCTTACTACCTTTCCTTCGAATACCTGTCCGGCCTCGAAATCAGTTACGATCGTGTGGATCAGTTTTGCAGCCTTGTCCATATTCTCCTGGTCTGTTCCACAGATTGATACGGAGCCGTCATCTTCAATATCAATCTTAACCCCGGTCTGCTCGATGATCGCATTGATGGTCTTTCCTCTCTGTCCGACCACATCGCCGATCTTCTGGGGATCGATCTGCATCTGGATGATCTTCGGAGCATACGGACCTACCTGCGGTCTCGGCTCTGCGATTGCCTTGTTCATTACCTCGTCGATAATATAAGTCCTTGCCTTCTTCGTTGCAGCAATAGCCTCCTCGATGATCGGTCTTGTCAGTCCGTGGATCTTGATATCCATCTGGATCGCTGTGATTCCCTTATGAGTACCTGCAACCTTGAAGTCCATGTCTCCGAAGAAATCCTCCAGCCCCTGGATATCCGTCAGGACAATATAGTCATCGTCTGTATCTCCAGTCACCAGACCTGCAGAGATACCGGCAACGGCAGACGTGATCGGCACACCTGCAGCCATCAGCGACATACTGGATGCACATACGCTTGCCTGGGAAGTGGAGCCGTTGGACTCAAATGTCTCGGACACGGTACGGATCGCATATGGGAATTCCGCCTCGCTGGGAAGTACCGGGATCAATGCCCTCTCAGCCAGAGCTCCGTGACCGATCTCACGGCGTCCCGGACCTCTGGATGGCTTCGTCTCACCTACAGAGTAAGACGGGAAATTATAGTGATGCATATATCTCTTGGATGTCTCAGCCTCATCCAGTCCATCCAGCCTCTGCGCCTCAGAAAGAGGAGCGAGAGTGGTGATATTGCAGATCTGTGTCTGTCCCCTTGTAAACATGGCAGAGCCATGTACTCTCGGGATCAGATCTACTTCCGCTGCCAGAGGACGGATCTGATCGATGGCACGTCCGTCGGGACGCTTGTGGTCTTTCAGGATCATCTTCCTGACTGTCTTCTTCTGATACTGATATACAGCCTCGCCGAGACCAGCAAGCCATTCCTCATTGTCAGCGAAAGCTTCTTCCAGCTTTTCTGTGATCACGCGGATATTTTCTTCTCTTGTCTGCTTGTCATCAGTGAAGACTGCCTCTTCCATCTCTGCCGGGGGAACAATCTCTTTGATCGCGTCAAACAATTCCTCGGGAACAGAGAAATGTTCGTAATCATGCTTCGGCTTTCCGCACTCTGCCACAATGGTCTCGATAAATGCGATCACTTTCTGATTCAGCTCATGAGCGGCAAAAATTGCGTTGATCATCTGAGCCTCCGGCACTTCATTGGCACCAGCCTCGATCATGATGACCTTCTCCTTTGTAGAAGCCACTGTCAGAGCAAGATCGGACACCTCTCTCTGATCCGCTGTCGGATTAAATACAAATTCACCGTCCACAAGGCCTACCTGTGTAGTAGAGATGGGACCATCGAAAGGAATATCTGAGATGCATGTCGCAATGGCTGCTCCCAGCATAGCTGTCAGTTCCGGACTGCAGTCCTGATCAACAGAAAGCACCAGATTCTCCAGTGTCACGTCATTCCTGTAATCCTTCGGGAAGAGAGGACGCATAGGACGGTCGATGACTCGGTCTGTCAGAATCGCGTTCTCTGAAGCCTTTCCCTCTCTCTTGTTAAATCCTCCGGGGATCTTGCCAACCGCATACATTCTCTCGTTGTACTCTACACTTAAAGGGAAGAAATCAATCCCTTCTCTCGGCTTCTCAGACGCTGTAGCCGTACAGAGTACTGTTGTGTCGCCGTAATGCATGAGCACTGCGCCGTTAGCCTGCTTGGCAACTCTGTCTACATCAACACGCAGCGTTCTGCCTGCCAGTTCCATTTCATATTTCTTATACATGTTGTTCTCCTTTATATAATATATTTCATGTTGGCAGGCATCGCCGAAACTACTGAAAAACATACCGCTATTTTCCCTTAAAATGCAGGATAAAACAGAAAGAACATCCGCTGAAGAAATACAGTATTAAAAATGATATGCTTTTCAGTGGTCTCGGGCACATACATCTGCCCACAATCTTTAATATTATAGCATATGGTACTGAGATAAGCAAACATTTTCATCATAAAGCATAAAAGAAAAGCGGGACAGTTTTCTGCCCCGCCGGTAATACGATATTATTTTCTCAGACCAAGTCTCTCGATCAGTGTACGATATCTCTCGATATCAACTTTCTTCAGGTATGCAAGAAGTCCTCTTCTCTGACCTACCATCTTCAGAAGTCCTCTTCTGGAGTGATGATCCTTCGGATTCGTCTTAAAGTGCTCTGTCAGCTCGTTAATCCGTGCTGTCAGGATAGCAATCTGTACCTCCGGAGATCCTGTATCTCCTTCGCTTCTTCCATACTCTTTGATGATAGCCTGTTTCTTGTCTTTTGCGATCATTTTTGTATCCTCCTTAAAAAACTTTTATAAACCGCCGGATATTAAGTAAAGGTAGGAGTAAATCCTGTTACCGAACATCGGCTGATTTCATACTTGGACAGTATATCATACGGATTTCCTGATGTAAAGGGGAAATTTTACCGTTTTTCCCCGGATTCGAAATACATTTCCCCGAACCTCATATCCCGCATGACCTGTTCTTTCAGTTCTTCTACTGATCCGAATTTTGTCTCAGGGCGTTCGAACTCCAGGAACTGCGCAGTGATCTCCTGTCCGTAGGCATCGCCTTCATAGCCGTATACGAAGACCTCAAGAAGTCTTTTGTGCTCGTCCGTCACGGTCGGTTTGATCCCTGCATTTCCAATCCCGTCATACCATTTTCCGCCTATCTTTACTCTGCATGCGTAAACGCCGAAACGGGGCATGATCTTCCCGGGAGCCGGTTCAATATTCATCGTGGGGAATCCCAGCGTCCGGCCCAGACGCCTTCCATGCTCCACGATTCCGGTCATCTCATAAGGATATCCAAGGAGATTTCCCGCCAGTTTCACATCTCCCTGAGACAGTGCCTCCCTGACATAACTGCTGCTGATAACTCGGCCCTGATATCTCTTCTTCTCGATCACGTCCAGAGTATATCCGCACTGATCTGAAAATTTCCTGAGCATTGCGGCGTCCCCTCTCTTCTGGTAGCCAAAGGAGAAATCCGTACCTACAACAATATGAGAGGCATGTAATGTATCTTTCAGGATCTTCTGTATGAATTCCTCCGCCTGCATTTCCCGGAGTTCATCTGTAAACGGATATTCCACAAGAAAATCGATCTGTCCCTCCAGATGACGTCTGCGCTCATCTTTCGTCATCAGACAGTCTCTCTGCATATCAAACGCACACAGAACACTCTCACAGCCATTTGCGCCATATTCTCTGATTTTGTCCACCAGCATCTGATGCCCGAGGTGTAGCCCGTCAAATTTTCCCAACGTTACTGCTGTGCTTTTTCCCCACTGATATGAGGAGATTCCCTTAATGTAGCGCATCTATTATTCAGCCCTTTCTCCCTGTATCTTAAGTTCATCCAGATCCAGAAACATCTTTTCCAGGTGATAGCGTCCGTTTCCCCTGTACTGATATACACCTATGAAACGTCCTTTGCTGTCATACAGACGACACCGGCTGCCCGCCATTTTCCCCGGACTCTCCTGCAGGTTTTTCTCGAAAACCGGATTGCCGTTATAAGCCAGAGACGCATAACGGTCCGCGATCACTGCCCGGTCCAGATCGGCAAAGACAGCGTCCAGCGGGATCAGGATCTCATTCAGGCAGCCGCTGTTAACCTTCTCCTCCACTTCATCCAGACAGACACTGTCGCTGATGTCAAAGCAGCCGACACGTGTTCTCAGCAGTGTTTTCATACAGCCGCCCACCCCCAGCCTGTCACCGATATCCTGGCAGAGTGTCCGGATATAGGTTCCCTTTGAACAGCTTACTTCCATTGAGATCTCCGGAATATTTATATCGTTGATCTGTATATCATAAATCTTGACACGGCGGCTCTTCCGCTCTACTGTCTTTCCCTCCCGGGCAAGTTCATACAGCTTTCTTCCATTTATCTTCAAAGCCGAATACATAGGCGGGATCTGATCGTATTCTCCGACAAATTCCCTGATGCATTTCTCTGCTTCTTCCGGTGTCACATGTGATGCATTATGCTCTTCCAGTACCTTTCCGGAAATGTCCTGAGTATCTGTAGAGCGTCCGAGCAGAAGAACGGTCCGGTAGGTCTTGTCATGGTCGGTCAGCATGTCGCAGAGCCGGGTGGCCCTTCCCAGACAGACCGGCAGAACCCCTTCCGCATCCGGATCCAGCGTTCCGGTATGTCCGATCTTCTTCTGGCCTACGATCTTCCTCAGCCGGGCCACCACATCATGGGAAGTATACCCTTTTTCCTTGTATATATTCAATATCCCGTTTATCATGGGCTATGCTTCTTTCCCGGCTTCTTTTTTATCAAGCTGGCGTACCAGCTGTCCTGTAATATTATTGATCACATCGTGGCTGGACCCCTTCATGGTTACACCGGCTGCACGGGCATGGCCGCCTCCGCCGAAATATTTTGCCACCACACTTACATCCACATGTCCCTTGGACCGCAGGCTTACCTTGAACTGCTGAGGCGCTGTCTCGTGAAGGAACATGGCCACCTCAACGCCTTTTGTCTGTCTCAGCTGACTGACGATCCCCTCCAGGTCCGCCGGAACAGCCTGAAAGAATTCCATCTCCTTTTGTCTTACAACAGATACAATACACCTTTTGTCAAGAATGAGCATGCTCTCAAGGAGAGCTCTTCCCAGGATCTGATTCTGTATGTAAGTCTTCTCATAATAGGTCTTGTCAATGATTTCCGGTCCGTTGATTCCCCTGCGCATCAGATCAGCCGCTATCTCCATCGTCTCAGGGGATGTACAGGAATACTGAAATACTCCCGTGTCATGGGCAATTCCCATGTAAAGTGCCTCTGCCGTTCCTGTGCTGATCTTCTCTTTATCAAGAAGCGTGTATACAAGCTCAGAGGTGGAACTGGCATCAGGTACGATATAATTGGTATCAGCAAACGAATCATTACTGATGTGATGATCGATACACAGCGTCTCCTTCGCACTCTCAAAAAGAGGTCTGGAGAAACCAAGTCTGTCTGCGTCTCCACAGTCCAGACAGATAAACAGATCATAGGTCTTACCTTCCGGAATCTGCTGCTTTGCGTCTGCCGTCCCCTGGATCATGGTATAAGCATCCGGAATCGTTTCCAGATATGCGTCCACGGTAAGGCCGGCATGATTTTCTCTCAGATAATTATACAGTCCCATACAGGAACCGATACAGTCCCCGTCAGGGCGGACATGACCGCCAAGCGCAATGCACTGCTTTCCATTCAAAATATCTTCTAATACAATTTTCATTTTATTCATCAGCCTCATCTTTCAAATCTCTGGTCACTTCATCAATCTTTCTGCTGATATTTACGCCATATTCAATGGACTGGTCCACAATAAAGCGGATTTCGGGTGTATTTCTCAGGTTTACTCTGTGGGCCAGTTCCCGGCGGATATAACCTTCCGCGCTCTGCAGCCCCCTGATCGTGTCCTTCTGAGCCTTTTCATCTCCCAGGACACTGATATAAGCCTTACATGTTTTCAGGTCCGGAGCCACTTCGACAGCTACTACGGAAGTCATGGGCGCTACACGGGGATCCTTGATCCCATCCCGGAGGATGTTGCACAGTTCCCTCTGAACTTCAGCGTTAACCCTTGTATTCTTGATACTGTTCTTTCTCATAACTGCTCCTTCTTTACCGCCGTCTTTTCCGAGGGCTCTGCAATACTGTGACATGCAGGGTCCTCGTTCATTCCGGCATGTTTTATTTTCTTTCGACCTCGACCATCTTATAGGCCTCTACCTGGTCGCCTTCTTTTACATCATTATAGTTCTGGAATACAAATCCACATTCATATCCCGCTCTTACTTCTTTTACATCGTCCTTGAATCTCTTCAGAGATGCAAGAGGACCGTCAAACATAACGATACCGTCACGGATCAGACGGGTTGAGCAGTTTCTCTCAAATATACCGTCCTGTACGTACGCACCTGCGATCGTACCCACGCCGGAAGCCTTGAATGTCTGGCGTACTTCTGCATGACCCAGGATCTGCTCTTCAAATACCGGATCAAGCATTCCTTTCATAGCAGCCTCTACATCTTCGATTGCATTGTAAATAACTCTGTAAAGTCTCAGATCCACGCCTTCCCGCTCTGCAATATCTTTTGCAGTTGCATCCGGACGCACGTTAAATCCGATGATGATCGCATTGGACGCGGATGCCAGGATCACGTCAGATTCATTGATCGCGCCAACGCCGCCATGGATGATCTTGACCACTACTTCATCATTGCTCAGCTTGAGCAGACTCTGCTTAATAGCTTCTACCGAGCCCTGTACATCTGCCTTGACGACGATATTGAGTTCCTTGAGGTTTCCTTCCTGGATCTGATTGAACAGGTCATCAAGAGACATCTTGGACTTCGTCTCTTCCAGCAGCTTCACTTTGTTCTGTGCGATAAATGTCTCGGCAAAGTGTCTTGCCTCTTTTTCATTCTCACATCCGACAAAGACTTCACCTGCATTTGGCACATCGTTCAGTCCGAGGATCTCTACCGGCTGTGAGGGGCCTGCTTCTTTTACTCTTCTTCCCCGGTCATCCATCATGGCTCTTACACGTCCGTGTGCGCTTCCCGCCGCAATGGCATCTCCCACATGCAGCGTTCCCTTCTGTACCAGTACAGTAGCCACGGAACCTTTTCCTTTATCAAGCTGAGCCTCGATCACAAGACCACGAGCCGCACGATTCGGATTAGCCTTCAGTTCCATCACCTCTGCTGTCAGAAGGATCATTTCCAGCAGTTCCGGAATTCCCTCTTTCGTGTGAGCGGACACCGGAACGAATACTGTGCTTCCGCCCCAGTCTTCCGGAATCAGTTCATACTCGGTCAGTTCCTGTTTTACCCGCTCTACGTTGGCGCCCGGCTTATCGATCTTGTTAATGGCAACAATGATCTCAACGCCTGCCGCCTTCGCGTGATTGATCGCCTCAACCGTCTGGGGCATAACACCATCGTCTGCCGCTACTACAAGGATCGCGATATCCGTGGAATTCGCACCTCTCATACGCATTGCGGTAAATGCTTCGTGTCCCGGCGTATCAAGGAATGTAATCTTCTCGCCGTTAGCCTCTACTACATATGCGCCGATATGCTGGGTGATTCCGCCGGCCTCACGGTCGGTCACATTAGAGTGTCTGATCGCGTCAAGAAGAGAGGTCTTACCATGGTCAACATGACCCATTACGCAGACAACCGGGGGACGCTTCACCATCAGGCTTTCGTCTTCCTCATCCTCTTTCAGAAGCTCTTCAATCACGTCTACGACTTCCTCTTTCTCACAGAGAACGTCAAACTCCATTGCGATCTCTTCGGCTGTATCATAGTCGATCTCCTGGTTCACAGTCACGATCTTGCCCTGAAGGAAAAGCTTCTTCACAATCACAGACGGAACCACTTTCATCTTGTCAGCCAGTTCCTTGATCGTAAGAACCTCAGGAATCACAATCTGTTTGATCTGCTCCTCTTTCTTCTCCTGCTTCGGCTGAGGTTTCTTCACTTCTACAGCAGGTTTCTGCTTCTTGCCCTTCTTCGCAGCTTTTCCCTCGAAAGCCTCGTCTCTATATTCTTTCTTCTTATTATCTCTCTCTTTATCTTTCGCCTTGTTTCTCTGGCTCTTCTGCTGTTCCATTACAGTGGATCCAAGAGACTCTCTGTCATCCCTGCGGGAATCCTGACGGCGGTCGCCTCTCTGTCCGCCCGGTCTCTGATCCCGTCCGCCGAAGCGCTGATCGCGGTCACGTCCGCCTCTCTCGCCTCTTTCTCCTCTGTTATCAGAACGGGACGGTCTGCCTTCACCGGAACGGTTCTCCCCAAAGGAACGTCCTCCCTGGCGCTCACGATCCGGACGTGCCGGACGGCCTTCTCTGCCTTCTCCTGAAGGACGGCTGCCTCTCTCCGCTCTTGCGGGACGGCCTTCCCCGCCGTTTCTTCTCTCTCCGGACGGTCTGCCGCTCTGTGCATTCCGGTCAGAGCGGGTCTGTCTTCCTTCTGCAGGACGGTTTTCTCCGGTTCCCTTCTCCTGACGTGGAGAGCGGCTCTCTCCGCCGTTTCTCTCCGGATAAGCCGGACGGTTTTCCGTCTGGCGTGCTTCTCCGGCTGCTCTTTCCGGACGCACCGGACGGTTTTCAGAAGCACTTTTCTCCGCACGTACCGGACGGCTTTCGCCAGCCACTCGCTCCGCACGTGCCGGACGGCCTTCGCCGGACGGTCTCTCCGGGCGGGATGATTTTCCTTCCGCCGGGCGGGCGCTGCCGGCTCTGGCAGGCTTTTGTCCCTGACGGCTGCCCTGGATCCGGCTGCTGTTTCTGGAATTCTGGGGACGGATCACAAAGGCAAGGTTTTTCTTCTTCGGCGCCGCACCTTCTTTTCCATCCTGCTTTTCCTCTGTATTCTTTCCGGCAGCATCTGCATTCTTCCCGGATCCGTACTGTCTGCGGATCTCATCTGCAACACTATCCTCTATCATACCTGTACTGTTTTTGACATCAGCATCCTTTTTCTGCACAATGTCAAGAAGTTCTTTATTGTCCATGCCAAGCTCTTTCGCGAGCTCCTGCACCCTCACTTTCGTCATATCAACTACCTCCTTTATGCAATCAACGTTTCATTTCTCTCTGAATTCCTTCTGCAAATCCTTCGTCCAATATCGCCAGAGATGCACGGAATTCCTTTCCCATTGCATGCCCTAAGGTATCTTTATCTCCGTAAAAGCAAATTGGAACCTGGTAAAATTTACACATATCCCGAAACTTTTTCTTTGTATTTTCTGATGCGTCCGAAGCGACGATCACAAGCTTCGCCCTGCCGGACTTCGTCTCGCTCTCTGTCATCGCCTCTCCGCTGGCGCATCTTCCTGCTTTTGTCGCAAGCCCGATCAGAGATAAGACTTTATCATGTTTCAATTCCGTCCATCTCCTTTTCCAGCTTTTCATATACCTCCGGAGGTATTGCCTGTTTAAAAGATCTCTCAAGTCCTTTATTTTTCACAGCCATCCGGAAACATTCTGTGGAGCGGCACAGATAAGCGCCGCGTCCGTTTTTCTTTCCGGTGGCATCCACAACAAATTCATTTTCTTCCGTTCTCAGTATACGCATCAGCTCTTTTTTCGGTTTCATTTCGCCGCACCCCACGCATTTCCGCATGGGGATCTTCTTCTTTACCGCCAAATATTTCACTCCTTCAGCTGTTTACTCTTTATCCGTCTCAATGAATTCTATCTCTTCAGCGTCATCCTGCGCCGGATCCTCTCCGGCCTCTCCATCCGTGTAGGAATCTTCTCCGTATGCGCCGTTGTCATAAGCATCGTCTTCGTATGTCTCATTGTCGTAAGCGTCGTCGTATCCTTCCTCGTCATAGGACTCATCAAAGTCGCCTGTATAGCCTTCCTCCTCAGTCAGCCCCATCTGCTCCATATAATTCTCCGGAAGATCGCCGGACTCAATGGCCTGTGTTTCGCTCTTGATGTCAATCTTGTAACCTGTAAGACGGGCTGCAAGTCTTGCGTTCTGTCCTTCCTTTCCAATGGCAAGGGAGAGCTGGTAATCCGGCACGATCACATTAGCGATCTTCTCCTCCGGATCAGCCATAACAGAGATCACCTTCGCCGGGCTGAGGGCGTTCTCGATCAGGAGCGCCGGGTTCTCATCCCAGTTGATGATATCAATCTTCTCTCCGCGAAGCTCATTGACTACCGCATTGACTCTTGCTCCATTCATTCCCACACATGCTCCTACCGGATCCACGTTGGGATCATTGGACCAGACAGCCATCTTCGTTCTGGAACCTGCCTCGCGGGCAATGCTCTTGATCTCTACCGTGCCATCCCTGACTTCTGCCACTTCCGCCTCAAACAGACGCTTTACAAGCTCCGGATGGGTACGTGACACAAGGATCTTCGGTCCCTTCGGAGTATTCTTCACTTCCACAACGTACAGTTTGATTCGCTCCGTCGGTTTGAACACTTCACCTTTTACCTGCTCGTTTTCAGTCAGCATCGCATCTGCCCTGCCCAGGTTGATGCTGATATTCTTGCCTACATAACGCTGTACGATACCTGTGACAATGTCCTTTTCCTTCTCAAAGTACTGATCGAAGACTACTTTTCTCTCTTCTTCTCTTATCTTCTGCAGAATCAGGTTCTTCGCATTCTGGGTCGCGATACGCCCGAACTCCTTGGAATGTACCGGCACCTGTGCGATATCTCCCAGATGAAGAGAAGAGTCCAGTTTTTCAGCATCTTCCAGACTGATCTCCAGAGCCGGATCCATCACTTCCTCGACAACTTCCTTCTCTGCGTAGACGGCATAATCGCATGTCTCGCGGTCCATGATCACCTTGATATTCTCTGCAGTACCGAAATGGTTCTTACATGCGCTGAGAAGAGAATTTTCAATGGCATCCATCATGACATCCTTGCTTATATTCTTTTCTTTTTCAAGAATGGTCAGCGCTTCCATTAATTCTGTATTCATTATTATTTCCTCCTAAATAAAATATAAATCGTGATTCTTCTTTTCGAAAATCGCAGCAGCTCAGCTATTTCTAAAAATCAAGAGCCAGACGGATCAGGGCGATATCTTCCAGACTAAAGGTCTGCTTCTCCCCATCCTCATACGCGATCGTCACCGAAGTGCCGTCGTAGCTGTCCAGGATACCGGTAAATTCCTTCTGTCTGTCAATGGCACGGTATGTCCGAATCTCTACTTCTTCTCCCATGCTCCGTCTGAAGTCTTTCTCCTTCTTCAGAGGCCTGCCAAGTCCGGGCGAACTCACTTCGAATACATAGGAATCTTCAATATAGTCTTTCTCATCAAGAATATCTGAGAACCGTCTGCTGACCGCCTCGCAGTCGTCTACAGTGATCCCGCCGGGTTTATCAATATAAGCCCGCAGATACCAGGTGCCGCCTTCTTTTACATATTCCACATCTACAAGCTCGAAACCGTACTCTGTTACGATCGGCTCAAGAAGCTCTTCCGTTTTCTTTTCATATTCTTCTCTTCTGGACACGCTAAACTCCCTTTCTGTATCTGATTCTTCTCATAAGGATATTCCTCATTCAACAAAGAAGAGTGAACTTTCGTCCACTCTTCTGCCGGAAACCTTATGTAACTAAAAAAACTTTAACACCTTTTTCCATAGAAATCAAGACCTTTTTTGTTAAAAATCCGTCGTCGTCCTGTTTCAGCGGTTTTTCGTTCCTGTTCCATCCCTTTTCGCTGACTTCAGTCTGTTCAAGGTCACTTCTTTCTCGCCAAACTGAACTTTTGTCTCCGTTCCTTCTTCGAACAGCCATACATTTTCAAGCTCGTCTTTCTTCTGCAGGCGGATGCCCCGCACCCCTACAGCTGCCTTTTTCTTGACCGGGACCTCTGAAGACGGAAATCTGAGGAAGTATCCGTTTCGTGTCTGAAGGACCACATTCTGATTCTCATTGATCACTTTCACGCTGACCAGGTGATCCTCCTCCTGCAGTTTCGTCGCCGCGATGGTCCGCTTCGCCACCTGGAACTCTGATCCATCCACTTTCTTCAACATACCCTGTGCTGTAGCGAAAAGCAGCCGTGCGAACCGCATCTGCTCCGAGTCGAAGACCATGATGATCTGCTCCTCACTCGTGGAGTAATTGCTTACATTATCAATAGGCGTCCCCTTGTCCCGGAACCTTCCATAAGGAAGATCCATTACTTTTACCTGATGCATCCGGCCGGTATCTGTAAAGAGGCAGAGCCTGCCTGTATTCATACAGTGGACAACATACCGGTTCTCGCTGTCTGCCGCTTCCCTGTTCCTCTCGTAGACGGAAGGATCCACGGTCTTGGCATAGCCGAACCGGTCCATCAGGAAGACAACTTCCTGTTCCTCTACCTTCTTCTCTTCAAACACAGCCGCTTCTGCATTTTCAATAACAGTCCTCCGCTTTCTCGCATATTCCTTTTTAATGGCATCCAGATCATCCACGATCACTCCTGCCATGGAATCATAGTTATTCAGAATATCTTCATAACGGGCGATATTTTTTAACGTCTGCTCGTGTTCCTTCTGAAGAGCTTCGATTTCCAGTCCGATGAGGCGGTACAGCCGCATCTCAAGGATTGCCGTAGCCTGGCGTTCCGTGAACCGGAGCATGGTTGCCATCTTCTTCGAGATAGAAGATTTGAACCTGATATTATCGGTAATACCGTTTACAAGACAGGCCCTTGCATCCTTTACTGACTGGCTTCCTCTCAGGATCTCGATGATCAGATCGATCACGTCGCATGCCTTGATCAGACCCTCCTGGATCTCGCTTTTTTCCTTCTCCTTTTCCAGAAGCGTCGTATACTTCCTTGTAGCCAGTTCAAACTGGAAGTCCACATGGTGCTCGATGATCTTCTTGAGCCCAAGAGTCTCCGGACGGCCGTCCGCTACTGCCAGCATGTTCACACCGAAGGTATCCTCCAGGCGCGTCTTCTTATAGAGCATATTCTTCAGATTTTCGGCGTCTGCTCCTCTCTTCAGCTCCAGTACGATCCGGATACCCTCTTTGGAGGACTGGTTGGAAATGTCAACGATATCCGTTGTCTTCTTGGACTCCACCAGACCAGCCACATCGTTCAGGAACTTTCCGATACCGGATCCGATCATAGTGTAGGGGATCTCGGTGATCACAAGCTGTTTCTTGCCGCCTTTGAGTTCCTCTACTTCCACTTTTCCACGGATCTTGATCTTGCCCTGCCCGGTCTCATAGATCTCCGGCAGATCATCTTTATTTACTACGATCCCGCCGGTCGGGAAGTCTGGGCCTTTCACGTATTTCATCAGCTGCTTTGTAGTGATGTCATTGTTTTTCATGTAGGCCTTGACCGCATCGATCACTTCGCCCAGATTGTGGGTGGGGATGCTCGTAGCCATTCCTACTGCGATACCTTCTGCTCCGTTTACAAGAAGATTCGGCACACGCATGGGAAGGACCTGTGGTTCCTTCTCCGTCTCATCAAAGTTTGGGCCGAAATCGATGACATTCTTGTCAAGATCTGCCAGGCACACCTCCTGGGTGAATTTGGTAAGCCTTGCCTCCGTATAACGCATGGCCGCGGCGCCGTCACCCTCGATGGATCCGAAGTTTCCGTGGCCGTCCACCAGCACCATTCCCTTTTTGAAATCCTGCGCCATGACGACCAGCGCTTCATAGATGGAACTGTCGCCATGAGGATGATATTTACCCATGGTATCACCCACGATACGGGCGCATTTCCTGTATGGTCTGTCATAGCGGATCCCCAGTTCATACATATCATACAGGGTACGTCTCTGAACCGGCTTGAGCCCGTCCCTCACATCAGGAAGGGCTCTGGAAATGATAACGCTCATGGCGTAATCGATATATGATTTCTTCATAAGATCTGAATACTCGGTCCTTATGATCTGTGATTCTCCGTTCATTCTTTCCTCTTTCTGACGCACTTGCTGCGTCAATAATGGTAGATGTGAAAGTTTACTTTCACACTTCACTCTCCTCTATCATACGTCAAGCTCTGCTTCTCTTGCATTTTCATAGATAAATGCCCTTCTCGGCGGGACTTCCGTGCCCATCAGCATCTCCGTCACACCGGAAGCCATCCTGGCATCTTCGATCTCCACCAGCTTAAGAAGCCGCCGCTCGGGATCCAGAGTCGTCTCCCAGAGCTGTTCCGCATCCATCTCCCCCAGACCCTTATAGCGCTGAAGTGTAAATGGGCTTTTATGAGTCTTCCGGTATGCCTCCAGAGCCTTGTCATCGTACAGATATTCCTCCTCGCCGTTCTTCGGCATGGCCTTGTACAGAGGCGGCATGGCAATGTAGACATGTCCCTCGTAGATCAGCTCCGGCATGAACCGGTAGAACAGCGTCAGCAGCAATGTAGAGATATGCGCTCCATCCACGTCCGCATCGGCCATTATGATGATCTTGTCATAGCGCAGCTTGCTGATATCAAAGTCGTTGCCGTATCCCTCGGAAAAACCGCAGCCGAAGG
The DNA here is from genome assembly GCA_019115765.1 of Candidatus Mediterraneibacter stercoripullorum. Taxonomy (GTDB): domain Bacteria; phylum Bacillota; class Clostridia; order Lachnospirales; family Lachnospiraceae; genus Mediterraneibacter; species Mediterraneibacter stercoripullorum. Next base: position 85,896 of record DXCZ01000105.1, read on the forward strand.
CATTGATCATAGTCTTGATCTCCGCATTGGCCAGGATCTTGTCAATACTCGCCTTCTCCACGTTCAGGATCTTTCCGCGGATGGGCAGGATTGCCTGGTAGTTCCGGTTTCTGGCCGTCTTTGCTGAGCCGCCGGCGGAGTCTCCCTCCACGATGAATATCTCGCATTTCTTTGGATCTCTGCTTTCGCAGTTGGCCAGCTTGCCGTTACTGTCGAAGGAGTACTTCTGTTTCGTGAGCAGGTTTGTCTTCGCCTTCTCCTCTGTCTTCCGGATCTTGGCCGCCTTCTCCGCGCTGGAGAGCACCGTCTTCAGAGTATCCAGATTCCGGTCAAAATAACGGACTATTTCCTCTCCCGTCACTTTTCCCACTGCCTTGGAGGCGTCCGGGTTGTCCAGCTTTGTCTTGGTCTGTCCCTCAAACCGCGGATCCGGATGCTTGATGGAAATAATGGCAGTCATGCCGTTCCGGATGTCCGCTCCTGTGAAGTTGGCATCCTTCTCCTTCAGGATCCCCAGTTCTCTGGCGTACTGGTTCATCACCGTAGTAAATGTAGTCTTAAAGCCAGTCAGATGGGTGCCGCCCTCCGCATTATATATATTGTTGCAGAAGCCCAGCACATTCTCATGAAATTCATTTACATACTGAAATGCCGCTTCCACCTCTATGCCATCGGATTCTCCCTTAAAATACACCGGCTCGTGGAGAACTTCTTTCTTCTTGTTCAGGTCACGGATAAAGCCGATAATGCCTTCCGGTTCATGGTACTCGATATGCTCCGGGGATTCCGGTCTCTTATCGTCAAAAATAATTGTAAGATCCGGGTTCAGATAGGCCGTCTCATGAAGTCTGCTCTTGACCTCCTCTGCCCGGAACCGTGTTTTCTCGAAAATGGTATCGTCAGGAAGGAAATTCACCGTTGTTCCTGTCTTCCTTGTCTTCCCGATCTTCGGCAGAAGCCCGTTCTCCAGCTCGATCACCGGAACTCCCTTCTCATAACGGTCATGGTGAATGTATCCGTCCCGGCTGATCTTCACATCCATATAAGTAGAAAGTGCGTTCACGACAGAGGAACCGACTCCGTGGAGACCGCCGCTGGTCTTATACGCAGAATCATCAAACTTTCCTCCCGCGTGAAGGGTGGTGAATACCAGTCTGGCCGCTGAAACGCCTTTTTGGTGCATGTCCACCGGGATTCCTCTTCCGTTATCAGAAACTGTAGCGGAACCATCCTTTTCCAGTGTGACATGGATCTCCGTGCAGTAACCGGCCAGATGCTCGTCCACGGAGTTGTCCACGATCTCGTAGATCAGATGGTTCAGTCCTTTTGTAGAGACACTGCCGATATACATACCGGGCCGTTTCCGGACTGCCTCCAGTCCCTCCAGTACAGCGATGCTCCCGGCATCATATGTATTTTTTTCTGCCATTTACATTCTCCCTTTCAGTCTGCGGACAGGCCTTGCGGCACGCCCGCAGATACTATTTCGTCCTCTATCCTGCGCTGGCGCAGAACAATCCAGTAAATACTATATCACCAGTCTTTGGGATTTTCAATGGAGTTTTTGGTCTCGGGTTGTAACAGTTCAGCCATCTGATATCAGGAGACGGATTTATGCTCGCATAAAAATCCGGCGACTGATATTCAGATGAGCTGAGCGCCCGTCAATGAGTAAAACAGCGGCGACTGCCGCAACAAGCACGAAGTGCGGTTTTACGAATGGCGCGGGCTGAACTGTTACCTCGGGTTTCCGCCATACCGGACCGGTATGGCTGGGGTATCGAGACGCGCATGAACAAGTAGTACTTTTTCGGTTATTCTCCTCCGAGGAGGACTGTATATAATGTATCAGAGAGTACTTCCATGGCGTTCATCATCTCTTCAACAGTATTTGTTTGGGCGCCGGCTTCTACAAGCAGGGACTTGGGGAGGAGATGCAGGTTATAGCGGTAGGCTCTCAGGTAAATGTGTCTGGTAAAGCCGGGGAATCTTGCTTCGGAAGCGAGCTGCATCTGAAGGGAGAAGGCGAGATTATCCTGGATGTAGGGATTGTAGAGGTATTCAATATCTCCGTTGGTCCTGGAGCGGCTCAATCCGTTGAAATACATGATCTTGGCGGTAGGTTTCCCGTTGATCTCTGTTACCAGATGAGTCCCCGACGCCACTCCGTCCCGATGAAGGTCGATGGCAACTTCTATGGTCGGATTCTCCTCCAGTATTTTCTCTACGGCTTCTCCCGCATATTCATAGGCTTTGCTCCTGTCCAGTTTCCCGTTGATCTTGTCATAGACTCCGGTGTCGTGGATGGTCTCGATTCCTTTTTCATTCAGCAGCTGAACAAGATATGTACCCACTCCCACAATACTGGTTGCGGGATCCCCCGGCGTTGAATCCGCGAATTCTTCCTGGGAATGGGTGTGATAAACAAGGACTTTCGGCCCATTTGAAGCAGTATCAATGGTCATATCTTTTCCAAGGAGTTCGTCTGCGTTCAGCTCATCCCTGTTTATCATAGTAGAACTGTCTACTGTATAAAAATTGCTGAGCAGGTAATCAAAATCTCTCAGTTTTTCGATGGACATATCAATTGTGGAAGATGGACGAACTGTCTCCTGATCTTCATCCGCCGGCTCCGATTCATCCGGCTCTCCGATCAGCTCTCCGTTTTCATCTACCGCATTTTCATCGTTTGCCTGACTTTCCAGTATCCTTGCAATGGTCTCTTCGTCTTCCATAACTGTTTCATTCACACTGTGATCTTCTACATAACTGATGAGAGGAAGCCATGCCAGCACTTTTTCTCTGATCCATCCCGCCATATCATCTGATGGTTTCCGGTTCATATATACAAGCCCCGGCATGTACATTTCTTCCGCACTCTGGAATATTCTGTGCTGCAGCTCATATTTCCATTCCCCTGCCGCGCCCTGGAATGCCGTCCAGATCAGCCCTGCCGATGCCAGCATGACGGCTGCCGCAGTTCCTGTACGCTTCAGCCATTTTGTTCCTGTCCTTTTCATTTTCCGGCAGTCTTCCCTTTCCTGTATTCTCCTGCCATTTTATGATGATTCCGGTCAGCTTATTCCCCTTTTGTAAAAAGCATGTTGAGTGCTTCTGAAATGGTATGGCTGATATGGTGGACCATTTCATCCACATCCTTGGGAGTAACGAACATTCCGTTCAGGTGAGGAGCAATAAGCTCCTTTACAAACGCCATCTTTTCTCCGGGACTGTAGGACCGCAGCGTCTCCCCTACTCCTTTCAGAGACTCGGAGCCTTCCAGGGCACGGATAAAGTTCTCCATTGTATCATTTACGATCGTTGCAGCATCCACTACGGTCGGGACTCCGATGCCGATCACAGGCACTCCGAGAGATTCCCGTGTCATACCGCACCTGTGGTTCCCCACGCCGGAGCCAGGGTGGATCCCTGTATCTGCAATCTGCACCGTCCGGTTCAGCCTCCTGCTGTTTCTCGCCGCCAGGGCGTCTACTGCGATCACGATATCCGGATGAGTCTCATTTACAATACCCCTCACGATCTCCGCCGACTCCATCCCGGTCTGGCCTGTCACCCCGGGCACAACAGCACTTACCAGATTTGCATGTTCCATTCCCATGGCATACTTCCCGTATTCTTTAACGATATGACGTGTTACATGCAGATGATCTGCCACGTACGGTCCCAGTGCGTCCGGAGTCACCTCCCGGTTTCCCAGACCTGCCACCAGGATGGCGAGCTCCTCTTTTCTATCTGATACATTCTTCTCCACCAGTTCCCGGATGCAGCGGCACAGCTCCTCCGCCACAGCCATCTGACTTTCCTCGTCAGGCATGGCGAGTCCCGGCGCTTCCAGAGTCAGGTAAGTGCCCACAGGCTTCCCCATGGCTTTCGCTCCGTTCTCTGTCTCGATCTGTACTCTGGTTACACGGATCTCCATTTCCTCATCATAATGTTCCTCCAGAACGACACCGGATATTTCTACGTTATCTGCCTCAAAACGTTCCTTCTCTTCCAAAGCAAGATCCGTTCTTACACTATAATTCCTCAACATATCTCATCCTCTCTTTTTCTTACAGGATGACAGTATTTTTTGTAATATTTCTTAAAATATGTATTGACATCTATTTCCTGTTGGCATAAAATGAATGAGTATGTTTCAGAGGGATCGTCCGTGTCCGGGACCGCTGAGACAGGATTTCACATTTGTAAATTTTGAGTATATTTTGGAGGTGTACAGATTGGCTAACATTAAGTCTGCTAAAAAGAGAATTTTAGTAAACGAGACAAAGGCTGCAAGAAATAAAGCGATCAAGTCCAAAGTGAAAACAGCTGTTAAAAAAGTAGAGGCTGCAGTTGCACAGAAGGATGTTGAAGCTGCTAAGGCTGCTCTTCACACAGCGATCGTTGAGGTTTCCAAAGCAGGAAGCAAGGGTGTTTATCACAAGAAGACTGTTTCCAGAAAGATCTCACGTTTATCTAAGGCTGTAGATTCTATCGCTTAATCCTATTGCTTAAATATATAGAACATAGAACGAAGTAAAAAGAGATGTCCGTTACCGTCAGACGGACATCTCTTTTTTACATTTCAGAGCCTGACATATCCGAAGCTGTTGACCAGTCCGTCCAGTTTTCTCCCCTCTCTGCACATCTGACACTCATGAGCATTATACACATGATAGTCCGGAAGATCAGAAGCTGTAAAGATGGACTTCACTTCCATACCGGCCACTTTGGAAATAGCGCTGAACACCGCACAGATCCCGCATACCCTGCCGCCGTAATAGATCACCGACTCAATGGCCTGCATGGTCAGCGTACCTGTTGCCATAGAGTCTGTAAGGATCAGCACCTGCTTTCCCTGGATCATTCTCTGATTATTATCCCGAAAAAGGATCTGTCCTGAAGAATCGAATTCCGGAGTCACGACAGAGATATTGTTCCCGGCGCTCATGGAGATGTTGGAACTGTCTGCCAGCTCCTGAGCCATGAAAGCGGCGATCACTTCCGTATTCTTCATACATACGATGGTATCGACCATTGTATTGGTCATGTATTCCGCCGCCAGTGTCTTCCCGGTCTCTCTTGCATTATTGTGTCTGGTCTTCACCGTGGACATATCGATATATGTATTCACGTGTGAGTTTTTCGTTGCAAAATGACCGCTCAGCATCTTGATACGCGCCTTCGGATTCTTCGTTGACCGAAGATTTACAAATCTTTCATCCATATTCTTCTCTCCTTTCCATTCATCTGTCCGCTCAGGATCAGCCTGGTCAGAACACGGCACTCTTCTCCGCTCCGGAGTCTTCCGTCCGCCATGTTCCTTTTACAGTTATTTTATCACACAGAGAGAAAAATTACAGCAAATTTATTTATCCTCTTTCAGCGAAGGCCACACCGTGATAAGCATGGTCACGAAGCTTGCAGTTCCCCCGATCACATTGGAGACAGGCTCCGCCAGAAAGACGCCGTTTGTTCCCAGACCTCCGATATAGGGGAGCAGGATCGTCAGCGGAACGACAATGATCACCTTGCGGAACAGCGAGAAGAATACAGCCTGTTTCGGACGGTTCAGCGCCGTATAGGTAGACTGTCCGGCAAACTGCAGCGCCATCATGAAGATACCGCAGAAATAGATCCGCATAGCCGGAATCCCTTTCTCGATCAGATCAGCCTCCTGGGTAAACAGCCTCATGAAGAATGCAGGCTCCAGAGTGATCACAGCCCACATCACCCCTGTAAAGATGATACATCCTATGGTCATGAACTTAATAGCAGACTTCACTCTCTTATAACACCCTGCACCATAGTTGTAACTGATCACCGGCTGAGATCCGGACGTCAGACCGGTAACAGGCATGGTGATGATCTCTCGCACAGAATTTACTACCGTCATGATGCCCACATAGATATCGCCTCCGTGCCTTGCAAGGACTGCATTGCAAACAATCTGTACAATGCCGTTTGTCACCGACATGACAAAGCCGGACGTTCCCAGCAGCGTGATCTCACGGACCAGGCCCAGATTCAGATACATGGACTTCCGGGTCAGTTTCAGCAGTACTTTCTTCCCCGTCAGGAACTTCAGCACCCACACTGCAGAAGCGCACTGAGATATTACCGTAGCGATAGCCGCACCTCTTACTCCCATGTTAAATCCGAAGATAAGTACAGGATCCAGGATAATATTGAGCACGGCACCAAGAAGTACCGTCAGCATACCCATTTTGCCGAATCCCTGGGCATTGATGAAGTTATTCATTCCCAGACTGGTCATGACAAACAGGGTCCCGCACAGATATATGGATATATACTGATCCGCATAGGGATATGTGGCGTCACTGGCGCCGAAAAGATATAGGATCGGCCGGCGGAAAGCCAGACAGAGTATCATAAGGATCACGCCGACAGCTAACAGCATGGTAAATGAATTTCCCATGACTTTCTGAGCTCTTTCTTCCTCATGGCCGCCCCGGGCAATGGAACACAGCGGCGCTCCTCCCATACCAAACAGATTGGAAAAAGCTGTGATCACCGTAATGATCGGCAGGGCAAGCCCCACGCCGGTCAGTGCGTCAGCCGATACATGCGGGATATGTCCGATATAAATCCTGTCCACCACACTGTAGAGGACATTGATCAGCTGGGCAAGGGTCATTGGAAGGGCAAGGCTTAAAATATTCCTGGCAATACTGCCCTTGCTGAAATCATTGTCTGATGTTTTGGCTGCAGAGTTCTGCAAAAAACCACCCCTTCCTGTTTTATATTTGCTATACCGCACAGCTCACGTAGTTTGCCGTACCGATCAGCCCAGGACTGCGTCACTCGCTGTCTCCGCTTCGGTCCATGCTAAAAGCGTGCCTCCGGGCGTATTGTGCAAAAAGAATACACATCCATCAAAAATGGCTGTGTATTCTTTCCAGTTCGTATTTCTTAACGAAAATACATTTTTACGCCGATGTTTAGTTGTTGATCAGCTTGTCTTCATCGCTCCAGCTGTAGAGCTTTCTGATCTCCTCGCCGATCTTCTCTGACGGATGCTCAGCAGCCAGCTTTCTCATAGCGCGGAAGTGAGCCTGTCCGCCTGCCTCTGACATGTCAAGCAGGAAGTCTTTTGCAAATGTTCCATCCTGGATATCGGAAAGGATCTTCTTCATCGCTTTCTTTGTATCATCTGTGATGATCTTCGGTCCTGTAATGTAATCTCCATACTCAGCTGTGTTGGAGATAGAGTATCTCATTCCTGAGAATCCTGACTGATAGATCAGGTCAACGATCAGCTTCATCTCATGGATACACTCGAAGTAAGCATTTCTCGGATCGTATCCTGCCTCAACCAGTGTCTCGAATCCAGCCTGCATCAGGGCACATACGCCGCCGCAGAGAACTGCCTGCTCACCGAAGAGGTCTGTCTCTGTCTCTGTCCGGAATGTTGTTTCAAGAATACCGGCTCTTGCGCCGCCGATAGCAAGTCCGTAAGCCAGTGCCATATCAAGAGCTTTTCCTGTGTAATCCTGTTCTACAGCAACAAGGCAGGGAGTACCCTTTCCGGCCTGATACTCGCTTCTTACTGTGTGTCCCGGAGCCTTCGGCGCGATCATTGTAACGTCTACATATGCAGGCGGTACGATCTGTCCGAAATGAATGTTGAATCCGTGAGCGAACATCAGCATATTGCCTTCCTCAAGGTTCGGCTCGATATCGTTCTTGTATAATGCAGCCTGTTTCTCATCGTTGATCAGAATCATGATGATATCAGCTTTCTTAGCTGCCTCAGCAGCAGTAAACACCTCAAATCCCTGTGCCTCTGCCTTTGCCCATGATCTGCTTCCCTCGTAAAGACCGATGATAACGTTGCATCCGGACTCTTTCAGGTTCAGTGCATGTGCGTGTCCCTGGCTGCCGTAGCCGATGATCGCGATTGTCTTTCCCTCAAGAAGTGAAAGGTTACAATCTTCCTGATAATAAATTTTTGCTGCCATTTTTGCATTCCTCCTAAAAATAAGTTCCGCCGGAAGACCCGGTGTATGTTCTATAGTGAAAGGTAAACCCTCTTACTAACAAATAAGTCTATGACACCGATACAAGCATGTCCGCCTGGCTCGCTGCCTGCGGGAATAAAGTCTCAAAACGTTACAGACATTAAAGATATGTAACATCCTTGCTTCCCCTGGAAAGCCCTGTGATACCCGTGCGGGCCAGTTCCAGGATCTCATATCCCTTCAGCAGGTTCAGGAAGGCGTCCAGCTTGCTCTGTGTTCCCGTCAGCTCGATGATCAGAGAATCCTCCTCCACATCGACGATCTTCGCTCTGAAAATATCTGCCACTGATATGACCTCGCCTCTCTGGGCTGCATTTGCTCTCAGCTTGACCATGATAAGCTCTCTGTAAACAGACTCATCATCCTTAAGCAGCTTGATATCAACTACATCCTCCAGCTTGCGCACCTGCTTCTCAATCTGTGAGAGGATCAGCTCGTCACCGGATGATACTACCGTGATCCTGGTATACCTGGGATCTGCAGTCATACCGGCAGTGATACTGTCGATACTGTATCCTCTGCGGCTGAACAGACCGGCGATGCGGCTCAATACACCGGGATTATTATCTACCAGCAGTGAATATACCTGTCTTCTCATTTTTCTCCTCTTTCTTCTTTACTGTCTCTCTCTGTCTTTTCTGTATTTCAGTCTTTCCTGTACTTCAGACTATTTTTCAGAAAAAACAGAGTGCGTTCTGTTTTCTATAATATTATCAACTATCCCGACCTTTGTCAAGACCAACTTCTCTGTTCTTTTACACTTTTTATCCTATGTCAGTCCTTTTTTCATTCTGAGCTTCGATCTGTTCTGCAAGATCATTGAGATAGATCCATCGTTCTGTTTTCTCTTCCATAAGGGCTTCCGTCTGTTCCTGCTCTGCCATCAGTTCCCGTAGCTTTACAGAATTGGTGGCATTTGCCTCGATCTGACGCTGGATACTGCTGATCTTTTCCTCCAGAGCAGCGATATCATCGTCAATCGTCTCATACTCCCTCTGTTCTTTATAAGTGAACTTCAGCTTCTCCGTCCGGTTCTGCTTCCAGGTCCTGCGGGAGTCCGTCTTTGCTCCGGTATCCTGCTCATCAGCTGCCCCAGCCTGCGACCGGCTGTCTCTGACTTTCGTATCATTGTCCTCTCTGTTTACGGCTGCCCGGCGTTTCTTCGCCTCCAGATAATCCGTATATCCCCCCTCATACTGGACGGCATGGCCTTTCCCGTCCAGCTCGAAGATCCTGTCAGCTATATTATCGAGGAAATATCTGTCATGAGATACGGCAATGACAATGCCTGAAAAAGAGTTCAGATAATCCTCCAATATGGTCAGAGTAGGGATGTCAAGATTGTTGCCCGGCTCATCAAAAAGGAGTACGTTGGCATTCTCCGCCAGCACTCCCAACAGGTACAGCCTGCGCTTCTCTCCACCGGAGAGCTTCCCGATGGGAGCGTACTGCATATCCGGCGTAAAGAGGAAACGCTCCAGCAGCTGAGAGGCACTGATCCTCCCGTCTTTCGTAGTGATATACTCGGCGATATCCTTCACATAATCGATCACTCGCTGCTTCTCATCCATGCCCTGCTCTTCCTGAGCGAAGTAGCCGATCTTAACAGTCTCGCCGATCTGGATCTCGCCGGAATCCGGCTGCACCAGCCCGGCGATCATCTTGATGAGAGTAGACTTGCCGCAGCCGTTTGCTCCGATGATTCCCAGACGCTGATTCTTCAGAACGATATAGCTGAAATCCTCCAGGATCTTTTTCTCTCCATAGCTTTTGCTGACGTGATGGAACTCTATGGTTTTCTTTCCCATCCTCGCCTCCACAGAATCCAGCTCCACAGTCTGATCCCGCACCGGAGCCTTCCCGTTCTTCAGCGCCTCCAGACGCTCCAGACGTGCCTTCTGTTTCGTGGAACGGGCCCTGCAGCCCCGTTTTGCCCATTCCAGCTCCATCCGCAGCACGCTCTGCCGCTTCCGCTCAGAGGCAAGCTCCATCTCCTCCCTGGCGGCTTTCAGTTCCAGGAATCCGGAATAGTCCGAGTCATATCCGTACATCTTCCCATGGCTGATCTCCAGGATCCGGCTGGACACCCGGTCCAGGAAATACCGGTCATGGGTCACCATGACAAGAGTTCCCCTGTATGCCCTCAGGTATTCCTCCAGCCAGATGATCATCTCTCCGTCCAGATGATTGGTAGGCTCGTCCATAAGAAGAACGTCAAAATCCGCTGCCAGCACTTTTGCCAGCACTACTCTCCTTTTCTGTCCGCCGGAGAGGTGCCCGATCTTCTCATCAAAATCTGTAATTCCAAGCTCCGTCAGATTGCTCTCCACCTGCCACGCTTCCACGTCGTTTCCGTCAAATGCCCAGGAACGGATGTCCTTCTCCTCCGGGAGCTCCGGGTTCTGGGGCATATATGCCAGCTTCAGCCCGTTCTGCCGGATGATCTGTCCGCTGTCCGGTACCTCCTCCCCGGCGATCATCCTGAGGACTGTAGACTTTCCGACGCCGTTGATTCCCACGATTCCGATCTTGTCCCCCTGTTGAATGCCAAAGGAGGCGTCGTCAAAGACTGTCTTCTCCCCGAAAATCTTTCTGATATGTTCGATATTGATTATATTCATCTGAAAAACTCCTGCTTTCCTATAAATGTCCGCCAATATGAATGACAACCGACTGACCGGCCAGATCCCGGTACAGCGAAACCAGTTTAACATTTATTCCGGACATTAACAAGATGGCGTCAAAAAAATCCCGGAGCTTTTCAGGGAACTCTCCTGAAGATCCGGGATTCTTATGTTTATTATACTAATCATTCTGACGTCTTATCTGCTCTCTGCATGCACAGCCATCCTTTTCCTCCTCCGGTCAAATACAAACCGGTTCACCAGCACCACACCAAGACTTACGATGAGCAGGAAATAGAAGTTCAGTCCGCGGCTCACCAGCATAGACGGGATCAGATACGCCCCTGTAAACACCTGGGCAAACACGGCCTGATACATCAGCTCCGTGATCCCCTGAGCGCCCGGCAGCGGGAGCATATCCACTGCGATATAGACTGCCGCCTGAAGCAGGATCACCTTCATTGCCCCGGTCCCTTCCAGGCCGAATCCAAGATAGACCATATAGGTCAGTACAAAGAGGCTGCATCTCTGAAAAAATGTAACGACCACCACCCCGGCCAGCCTTCCCTTATGTCTCACGAGCCATGAGACTGCCTGTTGATAGCTGTCGATAAATCCAAGTATCTTCTCTTCCCGCTTCTCTGCTGACTTCCATATCTTCATCCGGATAAGGAGTCCCTCGAAAAAGCGGGTGATATTCAGGATCACTTTCGGGAAGAGCATGACTCCAAGGATCAGGATCACCAGGACAACATTCAGAAACAATCCCAGGATATAGAGAGGAAAATAATGATTCAGCTCCGCCCTCAGAGGTCCTTTCCAGAAGATCAAGATACTGAATCCCAGTACAACGAGGACAAATTTGTATACCACCGCCACTGTCATCAGCACAACTGTACTGTCCGATACTCTATTGCCGTCCTTGTTCATATAATACAGCTGTACCGGCTGTCCGCCCGTGGCTGAAGGCGTTATCCCGGAATAGAAAAAACCGATAAATGAATACTGAAAACAACGCATAAGACTGTTCTTTCTTTCCCTCATGGCATTAAGCAGATACCAGATCATGAATCCCTCTGCGCATACATAGAAAACCGCAAGGAGCACTGATGGGATCAGATACAGAGGTGACATCCTTCCAACTGCATGCATGATTTCTCCCAGATCACGTCCGCTGAACAGCGCATAAAATGTCAGGAACATGATAAGAAGGAACAGAGCTATCTGCAGGACTCTTTTCTTAACGCTCATAATTTACACCTCTGTACATTCCGTTATTTCTGTAAGCAGCAGGTACTGCTCCATATACAGCGCCTGTTTTCATATAACCTGCCTGCATAGGCCGGTACGGATTTCCTGCATAGGCCGGACGTGCAAGAGAAAATGCCGGAACAGGTCCGTAAACATATCCTCTTTCATCGGTCTCAACCAGATCTCTTAAGCTTCCCTCAAACAAGATCCGCTTTCCATCGTATTCCATAAAATCCTTCGGAGTCACAAGGGAGAAGTGTTTCCCCCAGGAGCAGACTCCGGCCTCCTCCAGCAGCCGTGCAGCAAAGGATGAGCATGTATAATGATTCTTCTGATAAAATGGAATATTCATAAGCAGAAAGGGCAGACCCAAGATCGTATAGTGATATCGGAATCTCTTTTTCATAGTCTCTCTCAACCTTTCCCGGATATATTCTTTCTGCTCTTCCGTACATTCTATACTTGCTACCATATAGTCTGCTTCCGGGAAGGCACGCAGGATCTTTCTCTTGTCCTCCTTCTCAAATCCTGCGATGAGTGGAATGGAAGGATGTCTCCGGCCGATGCTGTATGTCTCCTCCAGTCCGGGATCCATAGACACTGCCACATGAATGTATTTCTGCTTCAGGACCAGCCGTATAAGACTGGCGAACAGTCCCGGCGTATCCGCAAAAGCTATGTATATCTGTGCCATTCTCGTAACCTCCATCTTGTGTGCATTTTCTACTGGAACTGATATATCCGCTTTGCGAAACGGTATCCGCCCACGGTGATCCTGCCGCCCAGACGTCCGGGAAGGTAGGTCAGACCACTGAGTGTGGAGCAGCGGAGCCTGTAATACAGCCCTTTATCGTACTCCCTGATACGGTCCCACATATCCTTTCTCTTTCGAACTGCCTCTGCAGTCTGGATCAGCAGCAGATGGATCGAAGAAATTGAAAGCATAATAGAAATATTCCTTGTCATATATGCCGCCAGTTTCGGGTAATGCTTCTTTACTTCATGCAGATCCACACTCCTGGCCACCATATCTGTCACACGAATCTGCTGATCGATCCGTTTCATAAGAACTTTCTCATTTACAGACTGATCATCCCTTCCAAGATAGTAATGATAGAGATCGATATCCATATAATACAGACGCTCCGCAAATGGCAGAGGCTGATAAGAAAACAGGTTGTCCACATAGAAGGTATGTTCCGGGAGCCGCACCCCGGACTTTCTGAGCACCTCTGTCCGGAACATCAGTGAGTGCATGATCAGATACTGGGAAGGATGAAACCGTCCGATTGTGTTCCAGTCGCACATCTCTCGGTCCGGAAAAACATTTCTGTAATCCATGACCCTGCTCCTTCCTTCATCCAGATGGTCATATACATAGTTGCAGATAAACAGATCCGGCACTTCTTCAAAATCATTTCTTCCTGCCCCGAAGAACTCTTTGATCTTATTCAGGAGCATAAGATAAGCGTCTTTATCAAGCCAGTCATCAGAATCCACAACCTTGTAATAGATACCTCTCGCCAGTTCCAGCCCTTTATTTACTCCGGAGCCATGCCCGCCGTTCTTCTTGTGAACTACCCGGACAATATCCGGATAGGTCAGCTCATAAGAGTCAGCGATAGCGGCTGTTCCATCTGTCGAGCCGTCGTTGATCAGGATGATCTCCACGTCCTTACCTCCCGCCAGCAGAGAATCCACACAACGCCTCATATAGCTTTCCGAATTATAGCAGGGTACTGCAAATGTAATATATTTCATATTTAACTTCCTCTCTTTTCTCTTCCTGTACACGTCTCAAATGAATAATTCGTTTTTTTCATTGTATCTGTCTGTTCTTAAGAATACAGGAATAGATTTCTTAAGAAATTACAAAGAATTGTTAATAAACAGATAAAAGTATCCTCCGTCATATGCCGTTGATCCGGGAAAGGATTCTGTCTGCCGCTGACCATATCCCGGACAGAAAAAGCATTACACCTCCGACAGGTATCGCGATCAGGACGATCAATATCAGTGCTGCCCATCCTGCAGGCGTACCGAATCTCCTTTTTCGTTTCTTCCCTTTTTTCTCTGTTTTCTTTATTTCATTTCGTTCCACTGTCTGACCTCCTGTGAAAAATAATAAACCTCTTGCTCATCTGCCTCTGTGACGATTATATTCTAACATTCGTCTGAAATATGCCGCCATTCATCCAACTTACATTTTCCACTGCGGTTCTTACAGTTTTGTAATATCCAACGGACAGTTTTATTTTAATTTTTCGTTAAAAATCGTAGTTTCACTTGAGAATATAAAAAAAAAGTTGTAACATAAGGAAATATTTATATCAGAAAGCAGGTGATCCATATGGATTCAAAAAAAGATTTTTCCGACATATTCGATGAGAACTTTGAAGTGACATATGAAGAGACACCGGACTTTTCGCCGGATACCTCCGGCGATACCATCAGGATACCGGATACGAAGCAGAACCGTGCTGCAGATGACTCTGCTCTTTATTACGAAGACGAAGATGATCTTTATGATGAAGATGATGATTATGGCGATATTGATATCGACCAGGATGAATACGATGATGATTATGACGATGATTATGATGACAGCAGCAGAAAAAGACGACAGGGCAGAAATGATCCTGACGACTACGACAGCACTTCTGAACGCCGCTCATCCAGGAACAGCAAAAGCAGAAATCGCCGCGGCGGTGTCCCCCTTGCCGCTCCGATCCAGAAGGGCGGAAAAGCCGTATCCCGACTGACTGGTTTTCTAGTCCGGCAGCTGACACTGATTCTTATAATCGCCACGGTCATATATGTCACTTACACATTCTGGCGGGCAAGCCCGCCATATGGAGATATTGTAGAATCATTTCAGCAAAGGACCATAACTCAGACACTTGCGGCATACCTCAGCTGCGTAGCCATTTTCCTCCTGTTCGAGTTCATATCCCTCCTCTGGGCTATGACAAGGACCCGGGTCCGTAATGGCCTGGACAGCTGGAAAGAAGATTCCGGAAGAGGACTGACCTCTTTTATCATAGTATTCGCAGCCTCATACGTCTGTTTCCTTTTCAGCGGATTCATCCCTGAAAGCCCGGAAGCTGTATACGGCATAAAAGGAGCCATGGAAGTCTACGGTTCCATGCACAACGTGCTGCTGGGGCTGTGCGCGGCAGGTGTCATCTCGTGCCTGGTACGGAAATATAAACCATATTGATGTCTGAAAATTCAGAAAACGGAGGAAAAAAGTGACAGGTACTTTTTTCCTCCGTTTTCTGAATTTTCTGTAAATTACGGTTTCTCAATCTTCATTTTCACAAGATCTTCTGCGTGTTTTCTCAGATTTCCGCGATAACTGATCCCTTTATATCGTTTAATCTGCCGTTCGGTTCTTCCCATCTGTTCTGCCACCTGCTCCGGTCCGGCTCCATATGCAAACAGATTGAACGCACAGCTGTTTCTGATGCTCTCGGCGCTGTAATTCTGAATTCCGGCTTTCCTACAGTATTTTTTCATCATACGGCTGATATACATGGCATTTAGCGGTCTCCCGCTGCGGTTGTAAAACAGACTGGAATGTATATCACGCTGTTCCATATATGCCGTCAGAATCTGCCAGGCGTCCTCCGGGATCCTGCAGAGTTCTCTTCTCCCCTTTACAACTGCGTAGATTCCATCGTCGTATCTTATGAAATCCGCTTCCCCGTCCAGATTTATTATCTCAGTAGAGGAAAGTCCTGCACGGTACATAAGCGTAAGGATGGCATATGACATCAGGTTTCCGGAAACCGCCTGCAGCAATGCATCCATATCTTCTACCGGAATGGAGCGTGCCAGCCTTCTTTCCTTTGCCATTTGCTTGAGATACGGCTGGAAATAATCTTCTGAACTTTTTTGATCATCTGCTTCCTCCGAACCGGCACAAAACATGGCAAATGAATGGAGCTCCCGGAATTTTTTCGTCATGGTCAGCGGACTGATTTTCCCCTGTTCCGTTCGATCAGACAGATATTCATAATACCTCACCACATCTCCTGTGTCTGTATCTGAAAAAGCTTTTCCCGTAAAACGGCAGAATTCCTGAATATCCGACCAATATGAAGCTTCTGTTGTACTGCTTTTGAACCGGCTTCGGAATAAATTCCATAATCGACTGTTGACAAATTCCTGTTCAGTGTTTTGACTCATCAGTTGGCCCTCCTCCTGTTGTTCGATTCAATAGCATAAATGTTATTAGTATTACTCATACTATAACATTTTGTTTGAAATAAGACAAGAGCGAGATATCAGGTAATTCCCGCCCTTGTAATCTCTTTGTATTTTCTCCAAGGAATTACATTCCAAGCTTCTCAGCAAAATCTGCCATTGCCTCGGAAATCTTAATCTGCTGCGGACAGACAGCCTCACAGCTTCGGCATCCGATACATGCACTGGGCTTCTTATCATCCGGATAAGAGGATAACGCCATTGGAGCAATAAATCCGCCTTCAGTAAAGCAGTGCTCATTATACAGACTAAGCAGCTCAGGAATGTCAAGACCCTGCGGACAATGGCTTACACAGTAATGACATGCTGTACAGGGAAGCGTCTTTCTGCCGAGCATGCTGTCAGCAATCCCCAAAAGCGCCTTCATCTCTTCTTCATTTAACGGTCTGTCCTCTTCATATGTACGGATATTTTCCTTCAGCTGTTCCATATTGGACATCCCGGAAAGGACCATTTTCACCTCTGGTATGGACTGAAGGAAACGGAACGCCCATGCGGGAACAGTCTCATCCGGACGGAGAGCTTTCAGTTTTGCTTCATTTTCTTCAGAGAGAGATGCAAGTTTTCCTCCTCTGAGAGGCTCCATTACCCATACCGGGATATTGTACTCTTTTAAAAGTTCAACTTTCTTCTTGCCATCCTGGAAAGTCCAGTCCAGATAATTCAGCTGCAGCTGACAGAACTCCATGTCCTTTCCATATGCCTCAAGGAAACGCTTGATCACATCATAGCTTCCGTGTGCAGAGAATCCAAGATGACGGATCCGCCCGTTTTTCTTCTGCTCCATGAGATAATCATAAATCCCGTATTTCTCATCCAGATATGCGTCAATGTTCATCTCGCATACATTATGGAACAGATAAAAATCAAAGTAATCCACCTTACATTTCTTCAGCTGTTCTTCAAATATCTCTTCCACTTTATCCATATTTGACAGATCATATCCCGGAAATTTAGTAGTAAGATAAAAACTATCTCGCGGATATGCCGACAGCGCATTTCCCATAACGATCTCTGACTGGCCGCCGTGATATCCCCATGCCGTGTCATAATAATTGATTCCGTGTTCCATTGCACAGGCAACCATCTCTTCTGCCGCCTTCACATCAATTCTGGAATCGTCACCGTCAATAACAGGAAGTCTCATAGCTCCCATTCCGAGGCCGGAAAGTTTCAGGCCCTGAAAATCTCTGTAAATCATATCAAGTACTCCTTTCATCGTATTTTTCCATACATCTGCATCTCAGACAGTGGACAGTGGACATTAACTCCCGAAAATATTATATCTGTATCAGCAGGATATGTCCAATACCTGTCATTTATGCCGTGGTATTCCTTTTTTCTATAGTACGATATAAAACCTGTTATATAGGCTGTGTCAAGTCATTTGAAAAGCCCCTATAAATTTCTGTATATCCTCGTGAAACGTATATCAGATATCGAGTTCCGGCGGCTCATCCAGATGCTCCGGAACATATTTCCCGTTTTTCTTTCTCTGTCTCACGCACTCTGTCAGCAGATATTCAATCTGCCCGTTAACAGAGCGAAAGTCGTCCTC
Source organism: Candidatus Mediterraneibacter stercoripullorum (assembly GCA_019115765.1). Lineage (GTDB taxonomy): Bacteria > Bacillota > Clostridia > Lachnospirales > Lachnospiraceae > Mediterraneibacter > Mediterraneibacter stercoripullorum. The sequence continues at coordinate 103,643 of DXCZ01000105.1, forward strand.
TGCCCAGGCTGCTATGGCATCGTACAGCTTTGCTGAGAGTCTGAGCGGGATCTGCTTCTTCTTATCAGCCATCAATACAGACTGCCCGAGTTTACAACCGGCTGGGCATCTCTGTTTCCGCAGAGTACAACAAGCAGATTGGATACCATGGCAGCCTTTCTTTCTTCATCCAGTTCCACAACACCCTTTTCATTCAGACGTTCCAATGCCATCTCTACCATGCCTACCGCGCCGTCTACAATAGTTTTCCGTGCATCCACCACTGCTGACGCCTGCTGTCTCTGAAGCATGACTGCTGCAATCTCCGGTGCATATGCAAGATAAGTGATACGTGCCTCGATAATCTCCAGACCAGCCTCTTCCACTCTCTCCTGAATCTCGTTCCGGATCCGTTCAGCTACGATTTCACTGGATCCTCTCAGGCTGCCTTCATCTGCAATGCCGTCGCCCGTGGTGTCCACATCCGGTGCTGTGTCATAAGGATAGATCCTGACAATATTTCTCAGCGCCGCATCACACTGCAGAGAAAGATATTCCTTATAATTGTTCACATTGAACACTGCTTTAGCCGTGTCTGTCACACGCCACATCACTGCGATCCCGATCTCCACCGGATTGCCGAGGCAGTCATTGATCTTCTGACGGTTATTGTTCAGAGTCATGATCTTAAGGGATATCTTCTTCCCTGAAACTCCAGTCTCCGCCTTTGCCGCATTCAGCGCCGCCGAGGAAGCCAGTGCCTTCGAAAAACCGTTGTCTACATCTCCGCTCTGATTCAGATATGTACCCGCTGCAGGGTTTACACTGGTAGAAAAAGGATTTACAAAATAGAATCCCTCATTCTTTAATGTCCCCGTGTATTTTCCAAAGAGCGTCAGCACAAGCGCCTCCTGGGGCTTTAATACTTTCAGCCCGCAGAAAGGGATCCAGCCGATGAACAGCCAGATAATGCTGACCGCCAGTATCACCGGTGTTCCTCCTTCATCCGCCGAAATCGCCCCGAAAACACATCCGGCTATTGCCGCCACATACAGTAATGTAGTAAGGATCAGCACCAACATACCTTTATTCTTGTTCAGCAGTAACTTTTCCTCCATCTTATTCATCCTCCTTATCCAACAATATTTCTTTTTGATATCATTATGATATCATTCTTTATGCAAAATGTAAAGCAGAATTATGTGTAAAGACAAAGGCGCCGCAGTCCCTAAAACTGCGGCGCTTTTCAGTGTTTGACATATTGACTGGAAAAGGTATACTTTAGAACTTGCCAGCCTTAGCAGCTTCTTCTACAGCAACTGCAACAGCAACTGTCATACCAACCATCGGGTTATTTCCCGCTCCGATCAGACCCATCATCTCTACGTGAGCCGGCACGGAAGAGGATCCTGCAAACTGAGCGTCAGAGTGCATACGTCCCATTGTATCTGTCATACCATAGGAAGCCGGACCTGCTGCCATATTGTCCGGGTGAAGGGTACGTCCTGTACCACCGCCGGAAGCAACAGAGAAGTATTTCTTTCCTGCCTCTACGCACTCCTTCTTGTATGTTCCTGCAACCGGATGCTGGAAACGTGTCGGGTTTGTGGAGTTACCTGTGATGGAGACATCAACGCCCTCTTTCCACATGATGGCAACACCCTCGCGCACATCGTTAGCGCCATAGCAGTTAACTTTGGAACGAAGTCCGTCAGAGTAAGCTGTTCTGGATACTTCTTTCAGTTCTCCTGTAAAGTAATCATACTCTGTCTGAACATATGTAAATCCGTTGATCCTGGAAATGATCTTTGCAGCATCTTTTCCAAGTCCGTTCAGGATAACACGGAGAGGTTTCTTACGAACCTTGTTAGCCTTCTCTGCAATACCGATAGCACCCTCTGCTGCTGCGAAGGACTCATGTCCTGCCAGGAAGCAGAAGCAGTCTGTAGACTCTTCCAGAAGCATCTTTCCGAGATTTCCATGTCCAAGACCTACTTTACGCTGATCTGCAACAGAGCCCGGGATACAGAAAGCCTGAAGTCCTTCTCCGATCGCTGCAGCTGCATCTGCTGCTCTTGTGCAGCCTTTTTTGATGGCAATCGCCGCACCTGTGATATAAGCCCAGCATGCGTTCTCGAAACAGATCGGCTGAATGCCTTTGATCTGATTGTAAACGTCCAGTCCGGCATCTTTCGTGATCTTTTCAGCTTCTTCTAATGAAGCGATGCCGTAGCTGTTCAAAACTTCATTGATTTTATCAATTCTTCTTTCATATGATTCAAATAAAGCCATTTATATTTCCTCCTGATTTATTACCTTTAATGAGATTGCCTCGTTCTGAACTGATCATCTGGTATGATCACTCTTTACGGGGATCGATGATCTTCACCGCATCAGCAACACGGCCATACTGTCCTTTTGCCTTCTCCCATGCCTCGTTCGGAGTATCGCCTGCTTTGATAAAGTCTGTGAATTTTCCAAGGCTTACGAACTGGTACCCGATGATCTCATCGTTCTCATCAAGAGCGATACCTGTTACATAACCCTCTGCCATCTCAAGGTAACGGGGACCTTTCGCCAGAGTACCATACATTGTACCAACCTGTGAACGAAGTCCTTTTCCAAGGTCTTCCAGACCTGCGCCGATAGCAAGTCCATCCTCTGAAAATGCACTCTGTGTTCTTCCGTATACGATCTGGAGGAACAGCTCTCTCATTGCCGTATTGATCGCATCACATACAAGGTCTGTGTTCAATGCTTCCAGGATCGTCTTGCCCGGAAGGATCTCAGATGCCATAGCTGCGGAATGTGTCATTCCGGAGCATCCGATCGTCTCAACCAGTGCTTCCTGGATCACGCCGTCCTTTACATTCAGGGTCAGTTTACATGCTCCCTGCTGAGGCGCACACCAGCCGATGCCGTGTGTAAAACCGGAAATATCTTTGATTTCCTTCGCTTTTACCCATTTTGCCTCTTCCGGGATCGGAGCCGGTCCGTGATTCGCTCCCTGAGCCACCGGACACATCATTTCTACTTCATGTGAATAAATCATGTTAAAACTCCTTTCAATATGTATGATTTTCTTCGCATATGAAACATCCGTACCCGCTGCCTGATGCGGAGCTCCCGGGATGCCTCATATATGAAATATTCTCTCATAATTTCTTGCATTCGTCAATTCCTACTTTGACAAAAAAATACCAAATCTACCCGTTCAGCATCTCTATGAGCAGTTCGAGAGCAGCCTCCACCGTATGGAGACGGTTCTCCATCCTGCTGCCATGGAATCTGCATTCCTTTACCGCTGTTTTCCCGTTCACATAGCAGCCAACATAGACAAGTCCAACCGGCTTTTCCATTGTTCCTCCTCCTGGTCCTGCCACTCCGGTTGAACTCAAAGCCGCATCAGCTCCGGCCGCCCGAGCCGCTCCGGCCGCCATCTCTCTGGCTGTCTTTTCGCTGACTGCGCCATACCGTCTCAGTGTCTCCGGATTTACATTTACCAGACGTTCCTTCGCCTCATTGGAGTATGTGACATAGCTCTCGTTTAGAACTTCCGATGCTCCCGGCACATTTATTAGAGTACCGGCGATCAATCCTCCTGTACAGGACTCAGCCGTCACAACAGTCATGTCTCTTTCCGCCAGCATCTCCACAACCATCTCTTCCAGACTTCTTCCGGACGCATCCTTTTCTCTCATATACCATTCAAGAACCATCTTTACATTCCTCCCTGTGTAAGTACCTGTCGGTTTTTCCACAGATAGTCGATCAGGGAAATGATCGTCAAAGCTGTTGCGATCCAGATCAGAACCGTTCCGATCGAATCAAATACTCCTCCAAGATCAGCGATCAGCACGATCACCATGGCCATCTGGAATACCGTCTTGAACTTTCCCCAGTAACTCGCCGCGATAACAACGCCGCTGTCAGATGCCACCAGGCGGAACCCGCTGATGATAAATTCCCGTGCGATGATCACGATCACGACAGCCGTATGAAGTTTTCCTGAAGGGATCAGACAGATCATTGCAGAGCAGACCAGAAGTTTATCTGCAAGAGGATCCATAAACTTTCCAAAATTAGTAACCAGATTATACTTTCTGGCTATTTTCCCATCCAGCATATCAGTCAGGCTTGCAGCGATAAAAATCACCAGTGCGATCCATTTATTTGCTGCGCCTCCCACATCCGTCAACATAAAAAACACGAAAAAAGGTACCATGATCACCCGAAGTATTGTCAGTTTATTTGGCAGATTCATAATAACTCTCCTATCAAATCATAATCAAGAGCCCCTGTTACCTTTACTCGCGCAAAGTCTCCTGACAGCAGCTCTTCATCTGTGTTAATGAATATCAGTCCGTCTACATTTGGGGCGTCCCTGTATGTCCGGCCCACGAAGGCGTTTTCATCCGCAACCTTTCCTTCGATCATCACCAGGATCTCACGGCCTACCATCTGTTCCGCCTTATCAAATGCAATCTCCTGCTGAAGTTCCATCAGCTCAGCCTGGCGCTCAAGCTTGACCTCCTCATCAATCTGATCCGACATTTCTGCAGCAGGAGTTCCCTCTTCCGGTGAATAAGTGAACACACCGAGCCGGTCGAATTCCATCTCATCGACAAAATCCATCAGTTCCTCATGCTGTTCTTCTGTCTCTCCGGGAAAACCGGTGATCAATGTGGTCCTCAGGCAGATATCCGGTATCTCTTTTCTCAGCTTTGTGATGATATCGATCAATTCCTGTTTTGACGTCCTGCGCCCCATCCGCTTCAGGATCCCGTCACTTGCATGCTGTATCGGAAGATCAAGATAATGACAGACCTTCTTCTCTTCTTTCATGGTCTGGATCAGTTCATCCGTGATTTCCTCCGGATAGCAGTACAGGATCCGGATCCAGCGCAGTCCGCTGATCTGGCAGAGCCTGCGGATCAGCTCCGGAAGCTTCTTCTCCCCGTAGATGTCTCTGCCATAGACTGTAGTCTCCTGAGCTACAATAATCAGTTCTCTCACTCCCTGTGAAGCCAGATCCTCGGCCTCCTGGATCAGACGTTCCATCGGAATGCTCCTGTAACTTCCTCTGATCTTCGGGATGATACAGTAGGTACAGTGTTTGTCACATCCTTCTGCGATCTTGAGATATGCGAAATGGCCTCCTGTCGTCACAAGACGCCTTGTATCGGGCAGCGGAAGAGCATCCACATCAGAAAGCATCACGGACCTTTCTCCTGCAAGTGCCCGGTCCACTGCATCCAGGATCCGGTCAAATGCGCTGGCCCCAAGCACTTCATCTACCTCCGGAATCTCATCCAGAATCTCCTGACGGTAGCGTTCTGCCAGACATCCTGTCACGATAAGTGCTTTTACCTTTCCTTGTTTTCTGTATTCTGCCATTTCAAGTATGTTCTGAATGCTCTCCTCCTTGGCATCATGGATGAAGCAGCAGGTATTGATCACAATGACATCCGCCTCTGTCTCATCGTCCGTCATCTGATATCCCCTGGAAGCAAGCAGTCCCAGCATGACTTCTGTATCTACCAGGTTCTTGTCACACCCAAGAGAGATAAACAGTATTTTCATCTTCAACCTCCGAATATGTTTTTCCGTATCAGCAAAAGAGCAGATACCACTTGTGCATCTGCCCCGTCTCTTACTCTTCTTCGTCTGCGTTCTCAGCCAGAATCTTCAATTTACCCTGATTCAGTTCATCAATTGCAATAGACAGCGGCTTCTCACCGTCCTTGATGTTTACCAGCGGGATCTCTCCTGCGATAAGCTGTCTCGCTCTTTTAGATGTGGCCATCACGATCGAATAACGGCTGTTGACGATCTTGGAATCGCCCTCCTCCACATCTTTATTTACTACTTTCATCAAATCTGTATAAGATGGATGCAGCATGTTCAATCTTCTCCTTTCCTTTATTCCGCCATGCTTTCACGGCTCCTGTACACCTTTCCGGGTGTTTCATTGTTTCAGTCTTTCCAGATCTTCTCTTATCTCTTCTATAAATCTGCTGTTGCGGGAACTTCTGTGGTGCTCTCCCCGGATAATGCTGTGCATCTCCTCCACGCACTGCTCCAGGTCATCATTCACGATCAGATAATCATAACGGTCCATTCCCATTGCTTCCTCACAGGCACGGTTCATCCTGGATTCAATAACATCCATGGTCTCCGTTCCCCGTCCAACAAGACGGGCCTTCAGTTCTGACGCAGTGGGCGGCGTAACGAACAGAAGCAGAGTGTCAGGGAAAGCTTCCTTCACCTTCAGTGCTCCCTGGATCTCGATCTCAAGGATCACATCCAGCCCTTCCGCAAGCTTCTCTTCCACATAATTTCTGGGCGTCCCGTAATAATTTTCCACGTATTTAGCATACTCTATCAATTCTTCTTTGGCAATCATTTTTTCAAATTCTTCCTTTGTTTTGAAAAAATACTCTCTGCCGTCCTGCTCTCCTTCCCTGGGCGCACGGGTAGTTGCCGAGATTGAGAGCGCGTAGCTGTCCGGATATTTTGCAAGCAGTGCTTTCATCAGTGTTCCCTTTCCGGACCCGGAAAATCCGGAAACAACGATCAGGATTCCTTTTTTATCCATTTCTGTCACCTCTACTCTATATTCTGGATCTGCTCACGGATTTTTTCGATCTCTGTCTTCAGGCTGATCGCATGGTCTGAGACACTGATATCATTTGCCTTTGACAGGATCGTATTCGCCTCCCGGTTCATTTCCTGAGCTATAAAATCAAGCTTCCGGCCAATCCCCTCATCCTCTTCCAGCGTGTTTCTCATATGAGTAATATGACTTTTCAGCCGGACAACCTCTTCATCGGTACAGATCTTATCCGCAAAAAGAATAACTTCCGCTGCGATCCTGCTCTCCTCCATCTGCGTATCTGCCAGAAGTTCCCGTACCTTGTCTTCCAGCTTGGTACGGTATTCTGCCACGATCTGGGGTGAACGCTCCTCGATATATCCGACCAGTTCCTCCAGAAGATCCAGCTTATCCAGGATATCTTTCTTCAGATTCTGTCCTTCTGCGGTCCTTGTCTCTACGAACTGCTCGAAAGCTCCCTCCAGAGCCTCTTTCAGCCCATTCCACAACTCTTCTTCATCCACAGACTGCTCTTCCATAGTAAATACTTCCGGGAATCTGGCCAGTGTGGAGACCCGGACATCGTTTTCCAGACCGAACTCCTCTTCCATCTGCTTCAAATACTTCAGATATTCTCCTGCGAGAACAGAATTATATTTCACTGAGACCTGTGCCTGGGAAGTATCCTCATAGGTAATGAAAATATCCACCTTACCCCTGGTTGCATAAGATTTCAGGAGCGTCCTGATTCCTGACTCAAAGAAATTCAGTTTCTTCGGCATCCTGATATTGACGTCAAGATACCTGTGGTTCACACCCTTCATCTCTACCGTAAACTTTCTGGAGTCTTTCTGCACCTCGCATCTGCCGAAGCCGGTCATACTTTTTATCATATCTATTCATCCTCTGCAATAATTGTATTCACAGTTCTGGCAAATCGGGGTCAGACTGCGACAATCATTATACCTCTTTCCATAGGAAGGGGTCAACAGGATTTTTTAACGGGTATTCCACGAAGCACAAAAGCGTGATATAATTAAGAACGTTCCGCGGCGCAAGGTATCTGGACATATTGCGTGGAACGAAATACGCAGGACTTACAACTGACTCTTAAAAGGAACGAAGACTTAATCTTAAAAAATAGAAACGAGGATTTTATTTATGGCTTTTGACGGAATTGTCGTGGCAGATCTTGTCCACGATTTGAAAACACAGCTGAAAGACGGAAGGATTGCCAAGATCGCCCAGCCGGAAAACGATGAACTGCTCCTGACAGTCAAGACACCGTCCGGACAGAAGCGTCTCTCGATTTCGGCGGATGCATCTCTTCCTCTGATTTATCTTACAGACAGGAACAAACCAAGCCCGATCACTGCACCTAATTTCTGCATGCTTCTGCGCAAGCATATCAGCAATGGCAGGATCGTGGATGTATGGCAGCCGAAACTGGAGCGTATTATTCATTTTACCATAGAGCATCTGGATGAACTGGGAGATCTGTGCCGGAAGGATCTGATCGTTGAGATCATGGGCAAGCACAGCAATATTATTTTCTGCACAGAGGACGGACGTATCATAGACAGCATCAAGCATGTATCCGCACAGATGAGTTCTGTCCGGGAGGTACTGCCAGGCAGAGAGTACTTTATACCGGATACCATGCACAAGGCAGATCCCCTGAATGTATCTGAGGAGGAATTTTCTTCTCTGATCACAGAGAAGCCTGTGCCCCTTGCGAAAGCGATCTATACCAGCTTCACAGGGATCAGTCCAGTAACCGCAGAGGAGATCTGTTATCTGGCCGGAATGGACTCCTCCATCCCTGCCAAAGAATATCAGGAGGATGTGCTGCTTCATCTGTACAATCAGTTTCAGATCTATCTCTCCGATGTTAAAGAAGCAAAGTTCTCCCCGGCCATCTATTATGACGGCAGGGAGCCGAAAGAATTTTCCGCACTGCCGCTGAGTCATTTCTCCGGTTATACAAGGAAAGAATACAGCTCCATATCCGAAGTTCTGGAAACCTATTATTCCACACGGAGCCGGATCACCCGCATCCGTCAGAAATCCGCAGACCTGCGTCATGTTGTCCAGACCGCCCTGGAGCGTAACCGGAAGAAATATGACCTTCAGCTGCGCCAGCTGCGGGATACGGAAAACCGGGACAAATATAAGATATACGGAGAACTGATCAACGCCTACGGCTACGGCGTGGAGGAAGGAGCGAAAAAACTGGACGCCCTGAATTATTACACGAACGAGATGGTCAGTATTCCTCTGGATCCTGCCAAGACGCCACAGGAAAATGCGCAGCGCTATTTTGCGAAATATAACAAACAGAAACGTACCTTTGAAGCTCTCTCGGAGCTCTCGGAAGAGACCAAAGAGGAGATCACCTACCTGGAATCGGTCCAGACTGCTCTTGACATTGCCCTGACAGAGGACGATCTGTCCGGCATAAAAGAAGAGCTGACAGAGGCAGGTTATATTAAGAGGAAATTTACACGCAAAAAGGCAAAGATAAAAAATACACCACTCCACTATATTTCCAGTGACGGATATCATATTTATGTAGGGAAAAACAACCTGCAGAACGATGAACTGACCTTTAGCTTCGCCTCCGGCAGCGACTGGTGGTTCCACGCCAAACAGGCGCCCGGCTCCCATGTCATTGTAAAGACCAACGGGGAGGAACTTCCGGACCGTACTTTCGAGGAGGCAGGAAAGCTTGCAGCCTATTATTCAAGCATGCGTGGCAGCGACAAGGTAGAGATCGACTATGTAGAAAAGAAACACGTGAAGAAGCCAAAAGGAGCCAAACCCGGTTTCGTGGTCTACTATACGAACTACTCTCTGGTGATCGACAGTGACATCACCGGGATCCGTGAGACAGATGCACAGTAAAGACAGATTTACGGGAAATATGTAAGAATGGCGCTGATATACAGGAACAGGCCGGAAGAAACTGCAGAGTGCAGTTTCTTCCGGCCTGCTTATTTTCAGACCAGCATGAATTCTGTTCCCTAACGGCAATATTAGTCTGTCTTCTGTCCCAGGAGATAATCGATAAACTGCTGAGCTGTTCTTCCCGACAGTCCGCCATGAGACAGCTCCCATTTATTCGCCTCCAGAAGCAGCTCCTCCTCCGGCATCTGTATGCCGTCTCGCTGAGCCAGCACACGTACGATCTCCTGAAATGCCTTCTTATCCGGTGAGCCGAAATAGATCGTCACGCCGAATCTTGCAACCAGAGACAGCTTCTCCTGCACCGTATCGTTGGTATGGAGCTCCTCGTCCCGGTCCGCCTTGTCCCGGAATGTCTCCCGGATCAGGTGGCGTCTGTTGGAAGTAGCGTAGATCAGCACATTCTCCGGCTTCTTCTCCAGGCCGCCCTCGATCACCGCCTTCAGATATTTATATTCAATCTCAAACTCTTCGAAAGACAGATCATCCATGTAGATGATAAACTTGTAATTACGGTTCTTGATCTGGGCAATCACATCGTTCAGATCCTGGAACTGATGCTTGTACACTTCGATCATCCTGAGTCCCTGATCATAATACTGGTTCAGGATGGCTTTGATTGAGGATGACTTCCCGGTGCCGGCGTCACCGAACAGCAGGCAGTTGTTGGCCTTCCTTCCGGCAACAAACGCCTCTGTATTGTCGATCAGCTTCTTTTTCGCGATCTCATAGCCCACCAGATCATCCAGATGTACGTGCGCAATATTGGTAATGGGAACGATCTCCGCATCTCCTCCTTCCGGATGTTCCACCCGGAATGCCTTGTGAAGTCCCATACGCCCTACACCGAACTCCTTGTAGAACTGGGTTACCTTTCTCTTGAAATCTTCCGCGTCCTGTGCGCTCCCCAGGATACGGGACAAATCGCAGATCCGGTCTCTGACTCTGTGATTGTAGACCTTTCCGCCGCCTTCCACGTTCTGATAATCCATAAGTATCTCCAGACAGCCGGCTTCCAGAGCGTTCTCCATTTCTGAGAAATCATAGTCAAAAAGCTCTTTAAAGATCTCGAAGTCGTGCAGTGCCACAGCGTTAATGCTGCCCTTCACCTCTCCCACGATCTCACAGGCAGTGCTGTAGGCATTCTCATCATTTGCCAGCAGATACGTCAGATAGGCATGCCACAGATTTCCCGCAAACCCATGGCTCTCCGACAGTTCCAGAAGCTGGTTGACACATTCGAAAAGAAGTCCTCTCAGATCTTCCTTATTGTAATAGCTGTTCCCGTAGTTTTCCATCAGGAATGTCATGTCCTGGAGCAGCTCGCCTCCGTCCATGTTTTTATACAGCATCAGTTCATTGGTACGCATCATATTCCTCCTTGTGCAAGGGCCTGGTACACAGTTATTCCCGCGAGCAACGAGCCAAGGGGACATGCTGGCATGTCCATTTGGCGACTGCCGCGAGGGTCAAAGAGTGTACTAATAGTTGCCCAGTATCTTCAGATTAGTTGTCTCTTCACGCAGTCCCCGGATGGCATTCTTCACCGCAGCATCCTCCATGTTTCCGTCAAAGTCCACGAAGAACATGTACTCCCATTTTCTTCCTTCTATGGGTCTGGACTCGATCTTGGTCATGTTCAGGTCATTATAGATAAAATGGGACAGAATCCGGTAAAGGGATCCGCTGGTGTGGGGCACTTCAAAACGGATACTCATCTTGGAAGCATTTTTCAGGAAGATCTTCTGGTTTGTCACAACAATAAACCGGGTGGAATTATCCGGATCATCGTTGATCCGATCCGCAAGCACGGACAGTCCGTAGACTTTCGCCGCGTATGCGCTGCACACTGCCGCCTGAGTACGATCCTGTTCCTCAAGCACCTTTTTCGCCGCAATCGCGGTATTCCCCACACTGATCCTCTGCCAGTCCCCATGGGCGTCCAGGAACCGTGTCGTCTGCATCAGTGCCTCTGCCTTAGAGTAGACCCGCTTTACTTCTGAAAGTTTTGTTCCGGGCAGGCCGGAAAGCGTATTGACAATGGGCAGGATTGTCTCCGCCACGATATAATTTTCAAATTCATCCAGGAGATCGTACATCTCATTGACCGGTCCGGCGGAAGAATTCTCAATAGGCAGCACCGCATAATCCGCGGAACCCTCCTCGATGGCTTCCATGGCCTCCCGGAACGTACGCACATGGAAACTGTTCACATCTTCTCCGAAATACTGTTTCATAGCGGCCTGCCCATAGGCGCCTTCCGTCCCCTGGAACACCACTCTTGCATTCTTCTTGTCCAGTTCATCCACCCGGATAAAAGGCAGTCTCCCCAGAGCGCCGGCCTCGACCAGCTGCTGATACTGAAGCTTCCGGCTCATGGACATGAGCTGCTGGTAGAGTTCCTGGATCCCCTTCTTGTTAAAATCTCCTTCTACTCTGGACGCCACATCCGCCAGCTTCTCATTTTCCCGCTGCCGGTCAAACACCTTGCGTCCGTTTTTTACTTTATATTCTCCGACCTCTTTACAGACTTCCATCCTTCTCTGGAAAAGCTCTGTGATCTGGTCGTCAATCTCATCCAACTGTACTCTCAGTTCTTCCAATGCGGCCATCTGTTTTCTCCTTTCGCTGTCCGCTCCTTTTACTGCAGACTTATGTATTATAATACAATTTCCGTATAAAATCTACGTTTCCGCTCCATACTTTTTCTATGATGAAGAACAAGTTTATTTTATGCGGCACCCTTGGCTGGTGCATGGAGATCATTTTTACCGGACTGGGCTCACTGAAAAACCATGAGAACCGTCTGACAGCACGTACGTCCATCTGGATGTTCCCGATTTACGGCATGGCCTGCTTCCTCACCCCACTCTGCCGGCTGCTGAAAAACAGGAGTCTGCTGACCCGGGGAATCCTCTATACATGTTGTATATTCGCAGCGGAATACCTGTGCGGCAGTCTGCTGAAACGGCATGGCGCCTGCCCCTGGGACTACAGCCATGCCAGGTTCAATATCGATGGCGTGATCCGCCTCGACTACGCGCCCTTCTGGTTCGGAGCCGGGCTGATCTTCGAGAAACTCCTCAGAGAAAAGTAATACATGTCCGCTTTACAAACTACAGGTTTTAGTATATGATGAGATGGATAAAAAAGAATGGGAGGTATACAATGAACGTGACAGACTGCATCAGAACCCGCAGAAGTATCCGCAGATACAGGCCGGATCCGGTAGATCATTCTCTCATTGATCATATCGTATCCGCAGCTTCTTATTCCCCTTCATGGAAAAACACTCAGATCACCCGGTACACAGCCATCGAGGATCCTTCACTCTTAAGTGAGATCGCTGACCGATTCACCCCTGATTACAATTCAAATATTATCCGTCAGGCACCTGTACTTATGGCTGTTACGCTGGTCAGAGGCCGCAGCGGCTTTGAACGTGACGGTTCCTTTTCAACGAAAAAAGGAGACCGCTGGCAGATGTTTGATGTGGGCGCCGCCTGCCAGACCTTCTGTCTGGCTGCATGGGAGCAGGGACTTGGCACGGTGATCATGGGGATTTTTGATGAAGACGGCATATCAGAGCTCCTGCAGATTCCAGAGGAGCAGGAACTGGCGGCGCTGATCGCTCTTGGATGGCCTGATATCAAACCGGAAGCCCCAAAGCGAAAAACTGTGGAGCAGCTGCTCCGTTACATATAAAAGGAGGTTACTTATGAGACATTTGATGAGTCCGCTGGATTTTTCAGTGGAAGAACTTGACAAACTGCTGGATCTGGCACAGGACATTGAGGCACATCCGGCAAAATACGCTCACGCATGCGAAGGAAAGAAGCTGGCTACCCTTTTCTATGAGCCCAGCACCCGTACCCGTTTAAGCCATGAAGCGGCAATGCTGAACCTGGGAGGCAGCGTCATGGGATTTTCTTCCGCTGATTCCAGTTCCGCGGCAAAGGGAGAAAGCGTATCAGACACGATCCGCACCATTTCCTGTTACGCAGATATCTGCGCCATGCGCCACCCTAAGGAAGGAGCGCCCATGGTAGCGTGCCAGCACTCTTCCATACCGGTGATCAATGCCGGAGACGGCGGGCATCAGCATCCGACACAGACACTGACAGACCTGCTCACTATCCGCAACCTGAAGGGGCGCCTGAGCAACATGACTATCGGACTGTGCGGAGACCTGAAATTCGGGCGTACCGTACACTCTCTGATCAACGCTCTTGTCAGATATGAAGGGATCCGCTTCATCATGATCTCTCCGGAAGAGCTGAGACTGCCGGAATACATACGGCATGATGTACTGGACCGCAACAATGTTCCCTACGAGGAAGTCGTCCGTCTGGAAGACGCCCTGCCCAATCTGGACATTCTCTACATGACTCGTGTCCAGAAGGAACGTTTCTTCAATGAAGAAGACTATGTCCGCATGAAAGACTTCTATATTCTGGACCGGGCGAAAATGAAGCTTGCTCCTAAAGACATGTACGTCCTTCATCCGCTTCCGAGAGTCAATGAGATCTCCGTTGAGGTGGACGATGATCCAAGAGCCGCATATTTCCGTCAAGTTCAGTACGGCGTATATGTCCGTATGGCTCTGATCCTGACACTGCTGGATATTCATGTAGACTGATAATTTCGCACAGAAAAATGGAGGAAGAAAAATGGTAAAAAACACATTGAACGTAGGACGCATCTCCGAAGGATTTGTTCTCGACCATATCGAGGCCGGGAAAAGCATGGATATCTATAAATACCTGCACCTGGACAAACTGGACTGCTGTGTCGCCATTATCAAAAATGCAAAAAGCAGCAAAATGGGAAAGAAAGACATCATGAAGATCGAATGCCCCATAGACTTTATGGACCTTGACATTCTCGGATTTATCGACCACAACATTACGGTCAATATCATTGAGAACGAGAAGATCGTAGAGAAGAAGCAGCTGACACTGCCTAAAGAGATCCGTAATGTGATCAAATGCAAAAACCCGAGATGCATCACTTCCATCGAACAGGAATTGGATCACGTATTCGTTCTGACCGATGAGGAGAATCAGATCTACCGCTGCAAATACTGCGAAGAAAAATACCGCAGAAGAAGATGATGCTGAAAAAACTGTCTTTGACACAGGGAAACAGCTCTGATATGGATTGAAAATTATAATCGACTGTACTGACACATGAGAACAGGTGTTACTTCCGGCTCAAGACGTTTTGCTCTAATTCGCCGTCCGCAACACCTGTTCTCATACTGTGTGTACAGATTGGTGATTTTCCATCTATATCGGAGTTTTTCTCTGTGTCAAAGACTGATTTTTCAGCATTCCTCTGCTATTTTGTAGATTAGTCTTTCTGTATCATCCCAGCCAAGGCATGGATCGGTAATGGATTTTCCGTATATTCTGTGTTCGTCGATCTTCTGGCAGCCTTCTTCCAGATAACTCTCAATCATGACTCCTTTGATCAGCTGCTTCAGTTCCGTGTTGTATCTCCGGCTGTGGAGCACCTCGCTTACAATGCGGATCTGTTCCCTGAACTGCTTATTGGAGTTGGAGTGGTTGGCATCTACGATGGCAGCCGGATTCTTCAGGTCTCTCTGACGGTACATGTCAAGCAGCCGTACCAGGTCCTCATAGTGATAGTTGGGGATACATGTACCGTATTTGTCCACGCCACCTCGGAGGATCACATGGGCCAGCTCGTTTCCATCAGTGGTCACATCCATTCCTCTGTAAATGAAGTTGTGAGAACTCTGAGCTGCTACTACAGAGTTCAGCATAACAGAGAAGTCTCCGCTGGTAGGATTCTTCATTCCAACCGGTATGTCCATGCTGCTGGCTGTCAGGCGGTGCTGCTGATTTTCTACAGAACGGGCTCCGATTGCCTCATAAGAAAGGATATCATCCAGGTAGCTTCTGTTCTCCGGATAGAGCATCTCATCCGCCGCTGTCAGGCCGCTTTCGCTGATAGCCCTGGTATGAAGTTTACGGATGGCAATGATCCCTGCCAGAAGGTCCGGTGCCTGGTCTGGCTCAGGCTGATGGAGCATTCCCTTATATCCCTCTCCGGTTGTACGGGGTTTATTTGTATAGATCCGCGGAATGATCATCAGACGGTCAGAAACTTTGTCATTGATCTTTGCCAGACGGCTGACGTACTCACACACCGAATCTTCATTATCGGCAGAACAGGGCCCTACGATAACAACGAAACGATCTGAATTCCCTGTAAAGATATCACGAATCTCTCTGTCCCTTTCCTTCTTGATCTTAAGTATTTCGTCAGAAAGCGGATACTCTGCCTTCAATTCTGCCGGCAGAGGCAGCTCAGCGTTTATATTCATTCCCATTGTTCGTTCTCTCCTGTCTCGTAGTTTTTGTATCTCGTGTACTGCTCACAAAAAAACTGTGTCAAGCAAGACGATAAGCCGGGTTATGTCATTGGACAATCATCTGTCTAGGCACGGCGTTACCGCCGTGCTCGAGCGACCTACCTGAAGCGTGACGGGCCGCCACATTGCTTACGTTTCGGTCTTGCTTCGGATGGGGTTTACATGTGCCCTCTCTGTTACCAGCGAGGCGGTAGTCTCTTACACTGCCTTTCCACCCTTACCGCACGGAAATGCGTTCCGGCTGATGCCTTCCCGTTTTCCATTGCGGCGGTTTATTTCTGTTGCACTGGCCTTGGAGTCACCTCCACCGGACGTTATCCGGCATCCTGCCCTGCGAAGCCCGGACTTTCCTCGTCTGCGGCCTTTCGGCACCTGCAGCCGCGATTGTCTGTCTTACTTGACACAGTATTTGATTATACAGAATTTCGAAAAGGATGTCCACACCCTTTTCACTTAATTTCCAGCCTTATTTTGTTCATTTGTTCTCAGAGTTCCGCCATAACGGAGCTGTGTTGTCCCGGCGGCCGCGCTTTCGCTCGGAGCATAGCGCAGCGGACACGTAAGGCCGCAAATGACGCGGCCTAAATGCCGGCGCTCTGCTACGGGCCTTCGTGACAACACAGCTCCGTTATGGCTGGTATACTGAGACACGTCTGAACATTAACGGTCAGAGTCCTTCGTCTGTGATCAGGCTGTCGCCGTCTGCGGCTGTAGTTGCCAGCTCATCGCAGCGTTCGTTCTGGGGATGCCCGGCATGGCCCTTTACCCAGTGGAATGTTACTTTGTGTTTCTCCTTTGCAGCGAGGAGTCGTTTCCACAGGTCCACATTTTTCACAGGCTCGTTCTTGCCGCGTTTCCAGTCTTTTTTCAGCCAGCCGTCCACCCAGTGCTGATTGAATGCATTTACAACATACTGGGAATCTGAGTATACTTCAACCGTACAGGGCCGGTTCAGCGCCTCCAGGCCGGCAATGACCGCCATCAGCTCCATCCTGTTGTTGGTTGTCCGCACATACCCCTGGGACAGTTCCTTTACATGGAGCTGCCCCTTCGTATCCACATATTCCAGGACAGATCCGTAGCCTCCCGGGCCGTCTGGATTGCCTCTGGCAGCTCCATCGGTATATATCTTAACAAGCATATCTATTCCTCCAGCAGGAAGCTCTGGCCTTCCCGCTCTATCCTGACAATTCTGTCTATATACTGCGCTGCATCCTTCTCAAGGGCAAGCCGGTCGAAGATCTCATAATTATCCCAGAAATGCATGGGAAATGCTTTCTTTGTATCAATCCGTTTCATAAAGCAGTCAATCCCCCAGTAGTACTGTTCGCCAAGCCGGGGATCCACCGGTATAAAAGCTACGTCTATCTTTTCCTTCTGAAGCTTGTTTATCTCGCCCTGATATGCACGGCGCATAGCCGTATTATAAGCCCTCGGCTCTCCCTCCCAGTGCCACCAGTTCAGGTCGCCTGCATGATAAATATTCTTTCCTTTATAGTGGATAAAGAAAGCCACACCTTCATCCGTGGAACGAAGAGTCCGGATCCCGCATCTTCTGATCAGCTTCTCTTCATTAGGCCGGATAAATACAGTATCCTCATTTTCTTCCGCCTGGATATCCGATGAGAGAATAAAATGAATATCATGGAACCGGTCTCTCAGTTCAAAAATACCATTCTGAAAATGATCATAATGTGCGTGACTGGCAAAAACCATCATTCCCTTCTCCGGATCTGTCTCCGGCAGCTGTCCTTTATAATAATCAAATAAGAAATATGTGTCCTCCAGTTCAACCAGAAAACCACTGTGTCCCAGATATGTTACTTTCATCATAAATTCAGAATATCTACCGTCTGTACTACTTCCGGCAGAATATACTCCATATCCTCCTTTGCCATCTTTGCGCTTTCCGGCAGATTAATGATCAGGGTCTTTTTGCGGATTCCTGCTGCCGAACGGTCCAGTATGATCTTTTTCGTGTGGCGGATATTATAAGCACGGAGAGCCTCCGGAATACCGGGCAAAAGCTTGTCCGCCACATCGCAGAGAGCGTCCGGCGCACAGTCGCTATCCATATATCCTACAGCTCCTGTAGTCAGGATCAGTCCGACTGCATTGGAATCTGCCAGTTTCCGGATGACCGACGCCACCACTTCTCTGTTCTGCGGAAGGATCCCTGCTGCCCTCACTTCAAATCCCACCTGCTCAAGCATCCGCTTCAATGCTGATGCCGCCGCACTCTCGGCTCTCGCCTTATATGCACCTGTATCTAAAGTAAAAATTGCTGCTTTCATCCTATGTACCCCTTTCTTAATTCTGTCCCTTTCCGCTGTTCAGAAAACTGATATACTGCAGGACGAAACTGTCCCTCTCATCCTGACATGCGGAAAGCTCTGTAAATACACTCCCGGCGCCGTGTAACCGGCATCCTCTTCTATTATACGGGTCCGATGAACTTAAAGCAACCTTTTAGCCCTTAGGATTTTATGAACTTATCAGAACTTACCCGAGGATCCTGCGTGCAGACTCATTCGACTTTCTGTAAATCTCCTCCGGAGTATTGTCCAGATGGAAGTTTCCATCCCGGTATAATACTTTTCCGCCTATCATCGTCATTTTCACATTCTGCTTGCTTCCACTGTAGACGATATTTTTTTCAATATTCTGGAGAGGCTGCATATTCGGCTGGTTCAGATCGATCATGATCAGATCCGCTTTCTTGCCCGCCTGCAGAGTGTCGCAGTCAGATAGTCCCATCGCATGGGCGCCTGTGACAATCGCCATCTTCAGAACATCCATAGCCGGTACCGCCTCCGGATCATCGCAAACCACTTTCTGAAGTCCTGTGACAAGGAACATCTCCCGGAACATATCCAGACAGTTATTGCTTGCCGGCCCGTCTGTACCGATCGCCACCGGGATATCCATATCCAGATAACGCTTCACAGGCGCGATCCCGCTGGCAAGCTTCAGATTGGAAGCCGGGTTGGTGACAACGTAAAGACCTCTCTTCTTAATAATATCGAAGTCCGAATCATCCATATGAACTCCGTGGAAGAGTCCGCCCCCGAACCGGAACAGTCCCAGAGAATCCATATAAGCTACCGGAGACATGCCAGTCCTGGTCCGGCAGTCTTCCACTTCTTTTTTCGTCTCAGAGCAGTGTACATAGACCGGAGCCTGATATTTTTCCGCCAGCCTCGCGATGCCTTCCATCATCTCCCGGCTGGTAGTGTACTCTGCATGAAAACCGAGCTGATATGTGACCAGCCTGTCCGGATCTGTATTGTAGGTATGATAATCTGCCTCGACTTCTTCCAGGGTGCCGCCGAAATCATTGATACTCTCGCAGAATACATTCCGGAATCCGCAGTCCTTTACCGCCTGCGCTCCGGCAGGGCGTTTCATATACATATCGAAAATAGAAGTAATACCGCTTGTAAGATATTCCATCACAGCAAGCTTCGTCAGCCAGTACACATCATCCGGAGTCAGTTTTGCCTCTGCCGGGAACACCCTGGTATTCAGCCATTCATCCAGCTTCATGTCATCTGCATGTGAACGCAGGAATGTCATGGCAGAATGTGTATGAGCGTCCTTGAAACCAGGCATGATCAGGTTTTTCTGTGCATCGATCTGCTGATCCCAGCTGTTCCGGGACTGCGCCCCGTTTTCCTCTGCTTTACCTACATATGTGATCGTATCTCCGTCAATCCATACCTCTCCTTCAAAAATCCCCTTATTTTCTTCCATAGTCAGTATTCTTGCATTGTATATCCTTGTCTTCATATGTCTCTCCTTTTTCGTAATATAGTTCCCCGTCACTGACCGGATAATTGTCACATCTTCTCAATGATCCTGGTCACAAGCCTCTGGAATTCTCCGGATCTCTGATCCGCTACCGCCTGTACGTCCAGATGGCTCAGTTCCTCATCTGAAAGGCCGCTGGCCATGTTGGAAATGCAGGAAATCCCACAGACACGGATCCCGGCATGTCTCGCAGCGATGGCCTCACAGGCAGTACTCATTCCTACTGCATCTGCACCGCAGACAGCGTACATCCGGATCTCGGCCGGACTTTCAAAATTCGGTCCTGTCGTCTGCAGATATACTCCCTCTCGGATCGGAATATCTTCTTCCTGTGCGGTCGTCCGGATCAGATCCTGAAGTTCTATGTCATAAATATGTGTCATGTCAGGGAAACGCTCTCCCAATTCTGATACATTCTCCCCGATCAGCGGCGAAGGCGCAAAGCTGGAGATCTGATCCGTGATCATCATAAAATCGCCCACATGAAACGCTCTGTTGATTCCCCCTGAGGCATTCGTCAGAAAGAGGATATCGATCCCCATCATCTTCATCAGACGCACCGGGAGGACAACCTGTTCCATAGAATATCCTTCATAATAGTGTACCCGCCCCTTCATGGCCACTACAGGGACTTGTCCGATATATCCCAGAAGGAACCTGCCGTCATGGCCCTGAACAGTAGAAACAGGAAATCCGGGAATATCCCCGTAGGGGATCTCCGTTTCCACTTTCATCTGATCCGCATATCCGCCAAGTCCCGATCCGAGGATCAGTCCGACCCGCGGGACAAAATCCGTGACCGATCTGTAATATTCATAACATTTCCGGAGTATTTCATACTGTGCACTCATCATATTCTCCTTTTCATCATAATTAACAGGCGCTTCTGTCCAAACTTCCGAAGCGCCTGTATCTTTTCTTATTTTCTGCTCATATGCAACAATTCAGCCCCCACCATTCGCAAAGCCACTGTTACATTTGCAGGACCGGAATCTCCTCGCCGGGTTCCGGTCAGCTAACTGTATACTAGACTATTTTCCTCTTCTTGTCAAGAAACGCCGCAGCCGTCAGATTCCGTGGCCGCTGCGCTATGCTCCGAGCGCAAGCGTGGCCGCCGGGACAATACAGTTCCGTTATGGCGGACATCTGAGAACATGCAAACAGCACACGGTCAGATGATAATGCACACAAGCCCTCCGTTAGAATCATTAACAATCTTCTGCATAGTATCCTGGAGCTTTACCTGGCTTTCATCATTGATCATGGCAATCTTGCTTCTCATTCCATCCATGACAAGTTCTTCCACAGATTTTCCAAAAATATTAGTTCCCCAGACTCCTTCGGGCGTCTCACTTTCCTTTTTAATATACTGGACCAGGTCCTCCGCCTGCTGTTCACTGCCCACGATAGGCGCGATCTCTGTCTCTATATTGGCCCGGATCATATGAATGGAAGGAGCCGATGACCGGATACGGACGCCGAACTTGCTGCCCTGCTTGATGATGGCAGGCTCATCAAGAGTGATCTCATCTTTGTTCGGATTGACCACCCCGTATCCCTTCATTTTCACATCCGTAAATGCATCCCGGATCTGACTGAACTCCTCTTTCATGGCGGAAAGTTCCTTCAATGTTGAGATCAGACCGTATTCGCCCCGGATCTGAGTTCCTGTCAGCTCACTGAGCACCTCATAATAGCAGCCCTGTCTAAATCCTACGGAAATCTTCACTTTCCCGGTATCCATCTCTACCTTGTCTATCGAAATTCTGTCTATGTACGGGCTCTCTGTCTCCATGTTTCTTGAGACCGCACTCCGTATATCATCCAGATCTGCCATGACACGTTTCACATATTCCAGAAGCTCCTGCTTGATCCGGTGTTCCCTCGAAAGCATTTCCACCCATTTCGGAAGATAAAATTCCACCTCCGTAAGCGGAAATTCATAGAGGACCTGCTGCATCATATTGTGTATATCTTCTGTCTTCAGTTGTTCGCAGTTTACCGGCATGACAGATGCCGAATATTTCTGTTCCAGCTCTTCTTTCAGCTGCCTTGCTTCATCACTATAGGGCTTGCTGCAGTTCAGCAGGATCAGAAACGGTTTCCCGATGGACTGCAGTTCACGGACGGTCTTTTCCTCTGCATCTACATAATTATCTCTGGGAAGATCTGTCACACTGCCGTCCGTTGTCACTACAAATCCTATGGTGGCATGGTCATGGATCACTTTCCTTGTTCCGATCTCCGCTGCCTTTGTAAATGGGATCTCGTACTCAAACCATGGGGTCTTTACCTGCCTTTCCGCACCGTTTTCCGTATGACCGGAAGCCCCCTCCACCATATACCCCACACAGTCGATCAGCCGTATCTTCACCTCCACATCATCCGACAGCTTCACCATAGCCGCATCTTTTGGAACAAACTTTGGTTCTGTAGTCATGATCGTCGTTCCAGATGCGGACTGCGGCAGCTCATCCTTCGTCCTCTCTCTGGCATGCCGGTCCGTCATATTGGGAAGCACGAGAAGGTCCATAAACCGCTTGATAAAGGTTGACTTGCCTGTCCTCACCGGCCCCACCACTCCTATGTATATCTCTCCGTTTGTACGTACCTTCATATCTCTGTATACCTGAAATGAATCCATAAAAATACCCCCTTGTTCTGCTGATACAAGTGTATGCAGACACAAGAGGGCTTATGACCGGGTTTTCCCATTCTGTCTTTCTTATGTTTTCCGTTCTGTCGTCTACTCAGTTTCCCATTTCAGAGCCATATTCTCACTTCTTGACTCTCTGAGCATCAGATCATCCACTGCCTCTGCAGGAGATTTTCCTTCAAAGAGGACACGGTTCACTTCCTCAACAATCGGCATGGAAACATCGTATTTCTCCGCCAGACGTGCAGCTGCTTTGGCAGAATAGACGCCTTCCACCACCATCTTCACCTCATCCATGGCCTCCAGAACACTCTTTCCCTGACCAATCAGATATCCGGCTCTGCGGTTACGGCTGTGAACACTGGCACAGGTTACGATGAGATCTCCGATACCTGTCAGTCCGGTAAAGCTCTCGATCCTGCCGCCCATCTTTACGCCAAGCCTGGATATCTCAGCGATGCCGCGGGTGATCAGGGCTGCCTTCGTGTTATCCCCGTATCCCAGTCCATCCGCGATACCTGCAGCAAGAGCGATCACATTTTTCAGAGAGCCGCCCAGCTCAATGCCAAGGATGTCCGGGCTGATATAGACACGGAACACCGGGCTGATAAATGCCGACTGCAGATACTCGGCAGTCTTCCTGCTCTTCGCCCCGACAACACAGGTTGTTGGAAGTCTCCTCCCCACTTCCTCCGCATGACTGGGCCCGGAAAGGACAGCCACATCTGCCTGAGGGATTTCCTGACGGATCTGCTCAGACAATGTCATCAGGGTAGACTCCTCGATTCCCTTCGCCACATCCACAATGATCTGATCCTTTTCCACAAACGGCCGCATCTTTCTCGCCGTGGATCTCGTAAAGGGAGACGGGACCGCAAGCACAAGAAAATCCTTGTTCCGGACCGCTGTCTCCAGATCGCCGGTAATGATCATATCATCCGGGATCTTCACTCCCGGAAGCTTCAGCTCATGCTCCCGCTTTTCGCTTAACATCTTTACTTCATTTTCATCGATTGACCAGACGGTCACATGGTGTCCGTTGTCATGAAGAAGGACCGAAAGCGCCGTTCCCCAGCTTCCGGCTCCAAGAACTCCTACCTCTGCCATGATGTCTTACTCCTTTTTCTTTGTTCCGAATTTGTTCTCCGTACCTGCCATCAGTCTGCCGATATTTGCCCTGTGGCGATACCAGGCCAGCACCGTCAGTGCAAAAAGCACAACATACAGCTCATACCGGTACCCCTGTTCCATATCCAGCCAGCCCCACTGACCGATCAGGATCATTTCCAAAAGAAAAGCGGTATATGCTGCCAGAGAGCCTACGGATATGTATCTTGTGGCAATGACCGGCACCAGGAAAAAGGCAAGGGTAACCGGGATCAGAAGCAGGCTTTCCGGCATTTCCCAGAAACTGTTCACCAAAACCAGCCCGGCCATCACTGCAATTCCTTTCCCGCCCTTAAAGTTCATATAGAAAGGGAAGTTATGGCCCAGTGTCACTCCCGCTCCGGCATACATGACCAGAAGAGGGAGGCAGTCTGTTCCTCTATACAGGAAACGGATGATCACTGCCGCTACTACCAACTTGACCACATCTCCTGCAAAAGTCAGTATGCCGGCCTTCCACCCCATGACTCTGAGGGCGTTGGTCGTCCCTGCATTACCGCTTCCACTTTTTCTGATGTCTACATGATTGATCTTTCCCACCAGATACCCCGTCTGAAACAGGCCACAGACATATCCCACTGCAAGACAGATTAAACGTTCCATAACTTTACTGCTCCTTTTCCTTTCTCTCCCTGATAAAGAATCTAAGTGAAGTCCCCCTGAATCCGAACGCTTCCCGAATCTTGTTCTCCAGATATCTGGTATAAGAGAAATGCATCAGTTCCTTATCATTTACAAAAATAACAAAGGTTGGCGGCTTAACAGAAACCTGAGTGATATAATACAGTTTCAGCCGTTTTCCCTTGTCTGACGGCGGCTGCTGCATGGCAACCGCTTCTGTCATGATCTCATTAAGCACCCCTGTCGCGATCCGGAGAGTCTGGTTCGCGATCACCATATCGATCATGTCATACAGCTTGTTCAGCCTCTGTCCCGTTACCGCGGATACGTACATAATCTCTGCATAGGGCATAAAGGAAAGTACCTGCCGTATCCTTGCTTCGTATTCCCGCATGGTCCGGTCATTCTTCTCGATGGCGTCCCATTTATTTACCACTATGATAACGCCTTTGCCTCTGTCGTGGGCGATACCTGCGATCTTGGCATCCTGTTCTGTCACACCTTCTGCAGCATCGATGACCATGAGGACAACGTCTGCCCGCTCTACAGCTGTCACAGTACGGATAATGCTGTATCTCTCCAGCTCCTCTTTGATCTTGTTCTTTCTCCGCAGGCCGGCAGTATCAATAAATATATACTCCCGCCCGTCGTGAACGATCTCCGTATCAATGGCATCTCTCGTCGTTCCTGCTATATCAGAGACGATCACACGGTTCTGTCCAAGGAGTCTGTTTATGATGGAAGACTTTCCCACATTGGGCTTACCTACGATTGCGATCCGGGGCCTGTCGTCCTCTTCCGATTCCCCACTATGCTCCGGGAACAGTGCGCAGACTGCGTCAAGCAGATCTCCCAGGCCCAGACGGGAGGATGCGGACACCGGGATTGGATCTCCGATACCCAGATTATAGAACTCATATACATCCGGCATGAATTTTTCAAAATTATCAACTTTGTTCACTGCAAGGATGACCGGTTTCCCTGAACGTCTCAGCATGTCCGCCACCTTGGAATCCGCATCCTGAAGTCCCTGCCGCACATCTGTGATAAAGATGATGACATCCGCAGTATCGATGGCGATCTGCGCCTGCTCCCTCATCTGGGACAGGATCACATCCCTGCTGTCCGGCTCAATACCGCCTGTATCGATCAGGGTAAATTCCTTGTCGAGCCAGGATACATCCGCATAGATCCGGTCCCTTGTTACGCCGGGCGTATCCTTCACAATGGAGATCATCTCTCCGGCAAGCACATTAAACATTGTAGACTTGCCCACATTGGGACGACCGACAATTGCAACTACTGGTTTACTCATTCTATCAGCCTCTCTTAAATATTAAATGCTGCCGGGGTCAAAAAAGCCCCCCAACTATGATGTCTACAGATTGTTCTGTATCAGTTTCACCGGGCTTCGGACCTCCCGTCCAGAATACTGGAGATCAGATCCTGCCCGCTTGATTTTACAATATGAACCGGAACTTGTAAAGCGTCAGATACGTCATTTACCGTATAATCATCCAGAAATACATCCTCATCAGCCTTCAGCATACTGCACGGGAGCAGAAGCCTGCTGCCAAGCTCTTTGTCTTTCAGCTGAGCCATAATATCCCGGGCGGTTACCAGTCCGGATACAGTGATCTTCTCGCCAAAGAAGTCATTTCTGATCCAGTACACATGGATCCGGATTCCGGGATAACGTCCGCTGATCCTCTCCGCCATATGCCTGATATAGGGATAGGCCAGCTTTCCTGTGGCAATGGAGATTTCCCCTTTCCGGTCATCACCGGCAAGCCGGACAAATCCCTCTTCAAATTCATTCAGAAGCAGCCGGAGCATCCCAACCCCGTTTTCAAGCTGCAGATACCCGTCGTAGCGCTCCTCCTCAGGCAGTTCCTGTCCGGCAAGAAGATACCACTCATCTCCGGCATGGATAAAATGGAACCCGTACTCATCATAAATCTTTTTCTGCCATCTGTGGATCACACGAAGCACCTCCGCCGCATCTTCCGCGGTGAAGGGTTCCAGTGGATAAAGCCCGTCTCTGTACTTTGTCAGGCCTACCGGAACAACAGACACGCTCCGGAGCAGAGGCAGATACCGGGTAAGGTCGCGGATCGTCCGTTCCAGCTGTTCTCCGTCATTGATCCCCTTGCAGAGAACGATCTGACCGTTCATCTCGATCCCTCCCTGATACAGGATATCCACCTTCTTCAGTGCTTCTCCTGCAAAGCGATTGTGAAGCATCCTGCAACGCAGCTCAGGATCCGTGGCCTGAAACGAGATGTTGACCGGCTCCAGTCGGTACCGCACAATACGTTCTACATCCTTATCGCTCATATTTGTCAACGTGATATAATTTCCCTGGAGGAAAGACAGTCGTGAATCGTCATCCTTGAAGTAAAGTGTATCTCTCATCCCCTGGGGCATCTGATCGATAAAGCAGAAAATACATTTATTCCTGCATGAACGATACTCATCCATCAGCCCCTGTCCGAATTCCATGCCCAGCCCTTCGTCCGGATCCTTCTCCACTTCCAGTTCCCACTGTTCTCCGTCAGGCTTTTCGATCAGAAGGACAACCTCTTCATCCTCCACAAAAAACTGATAGTCAAATATATCTTCAATCTCATTTCCATTCACCGCAAGAAGCACATCGCCCGCTTCAATCCCAAGTTCATCGGCAATGCTGCCCGGAGTCACAGATGTGACTGTATGTCGGTTATCTCTCATCAATACAGCTCCTTTATCAATCCATGTTTCTCTGCTCCGACACAGAGTTTCGCTGTAATAGTATAACACAATTCCGCCGCCGCGCAAAGCCGTTCCACAAAGCAGTGCTTGAATTTCCTGACAAAAAATGCTATAAAGGTTATGTAAATGATGTTGTGGGCAAAAGCCCCCTACCATTATTGACGCAGCAAGTGCGTCAGAAAGAGGAAATCATGTCAGACAATAGTACAAATATTGAAGTATTGGAAAAAACTCTCCCCGTCGCCCCCCTGAAGATCGCAGCTATGGAGAGCTGCCAGGCGCTGGGAAAAAAGGTAAACGACTACATTGTTTCTTTCCGGGAAAACACCATCAATGAAGTCAAAGAATCCCCTCTGTATGTTAATTACCGGTCTAATAATTATCTGGTGGACTGCTGCTGTCCCCGCTTCGGCACCGGAGAGGCAAAAGGTGTGATCCGCGAGACGATCCGGGGGACAGACCTTTTCATCATGACAGATGTATGTAACTACAGCCTGACCTACACAGTCAGCGGACATCTGAACCATATGTCCCCAGATGATCATTATCAGGATCTGAAGCGTGTGATCTCGGCAGCGACGGGCAAAGCCCACCGGATCACCGTTATCATGCCGTTCCTCTATGAAAGCCGCCAGCACAAGCGTACCAAGAGAGAGTCTCTGGACTGCGCGCTGGCGCTGGAAGAACTGGATGCAATGGGCGTCTCCAATATCATTACATTTGACGCACACGATCCAAGAGTGCAGAATGCGATTCCTCTGAGCGGCTTCGACAGTTTTGATCCGCCCTATCAGTTTCTGAAAGCACTGTTCCGCTCCGTTCCGGATATCATCCCGGACAAGGATCATCTCATGATCATCAGCCCGGATGAAGGAGCCATGCACCGTGCAGTGTACTTCTCCAATGTGCTTGGAGTAGATATGGGTATGTTTTACAAGAGAAGGGATTACTCCACTATCGTAAATGGAAAAAATCCTATCGTTGCCCATGAATTTCTTGGCGTCGATGTATCCGGCAAGGACGTGATCATCGTAGACGATATGATCTCCTCCGGAGAAAGCATGCTGGATGTAGCGCGCCAGATCAAGGAACGTGGAGCAGCACGTGTTTTTGTATGTACCACATTCGGTCTTTTCACAGATGGTTTTGACAAATTTGATGATTATTATGAGAAAGGCTATCTGGACAAGATCATTACCACAAACCTGACATATCTGCCCCCTGCCCTCTATGAGAAACCATACTTTATCGAGGCAGATATGAGCAAGTACCTTGCACTTATCATCGACTCACTGAATCATGACATTACGATCAGCAAGGTATTGACACCCACGGACAAGATCCACGCACTTCTTGAAAAATACAGAAACGGAACATTTTAAGAAAAAAAGGAGAGACCCTCACAGATTGGGAGCCTCTCCTTTTTCTTATCATTTTAATATTATGCTCAAGCATCTGTTCTTCACTCTGCCGGTCCTGCCGCCGGATCGCTCTGTACTGCTCCGGACATTCCCCGGCAGAATCACGCTGACATCAGAGGATGAAATTCGTCACAACAAAATACAGAAGAACAATACATCCGAGGACGATCCTGTAATATCCGAACACCTTAAAGTCATGCTTTTTAATATATCCCATCAGGAAACGGATAATGAACATAGAGGAAACAAACGCCGTTACCATACCGATCAGCAGGAGCGCGATCTCATTTCCCGTAAAATGGAATCCGAACTGAACGAGCTTAAGAAGACTCGCCCCGAACATGACCGGAATCGCCAGGAAAAATGTAAATTCCGCCGCCACGGTCCTGGACACTCCAAGGATCAGCGCGCCTACGATCGTCGCGCCGGAGCGGGATGTGCCCGGGAAAATAGCTGCAATCAGCTGAAAAATACCGATCAGGAACACTGTTTTGTAGGATAGTTCATCGAGACTGTTGATCCTGGCTGGTTTTCCTTTATGGTTCTCTTCAACAATGATAAACGCCACACCGAATATGATCAGTGCCAGCGCCACACAGGGATAGTTATAGAACAGCCGTTCAAATTCTTCATTGAAGAGAAGTCCGATCACCGCCGCCGGAATACATGCGATCAGGATCTTGCACCACAGGATGATGATATCCATCTTCACGTACTGCATCAGTCCGCTCTCCTGTCTCCTCCTTCTCCTTCGCCTCCTTCTTTTTGGCATCCGAAATGGAAAAATCTGATTCCAGAACAGTACAACAACAGCCATGATCGCTCCGAGCTGGATCACAACTTCAAACATACTGTAAAAATCATCTGAAACATCCAATTTGATAAATTCATTGAGAAGTATCATATGGCCGGTACTACTGATGGGCAGCCATTCTGTGATTCCTTCTACGATCCCGAATAGGAATGCTTTAAAAAATTCTATCATTGACGCAGCCTCCTGCTTTCATATTTCATTTTTGTTCTTAGAAATTTCAGAAGAGCTGCATACCGCTCCTCTAGTGTCTCTGCATTCTCGGCAAATTCCAGGCTCTCAGAGGCAACCGTCAGAAACCGTTCCGTGATGTCCGGCCGGTGTCTCTGAAGGAACTCTGCTCTTGATTCATTATCATCCAGATCCAGGAACTCCATGATCAGTCCGGTCGTATCCTTCCCCTGCCCGCTCCTTCTCTGCTCCTCTTCTGTATCTCTGCAGAGTTCAAAACGGTATTCCTGGTCCGCATCAGGGAATTTCCCCTTATCCACAGGAAGCAGGAATTTGTCAATCCTGCTGACATATACCCGCTGTTCTCCTTCCAGCGCCTGGTATACGACCATATCTTCCTTTGTTTCCGTACAGAGCGCCAGATGCAGCACCTGATACTTCTTGCCCCTGAAATGTCTGTAAATCTCTCCGACCTTTGGTCTTCTGCGGTTCATGCAAGACTTCCTTTCTGTTCCGGAGCTTCTGTTTTCAGAAGCATCCGGATCTTTCATTCATATTTTATACAGCCTGCCCCCGGCTTATCTCTCATTCTCCTGGTGTACTGTTCCAGATCAGTACAGCTTTGCACTGATCAGTTTGGGACGGAACCCCGCCTTCTCAAGCGCATCCAGAATCCGGTTCTTATGCTCTGTTCCAAAAGCCTCCATTGTGATACGCAGCTCCACAGCGGCATTTCTGTTTGTGCTGACGAACTGGTTATGTTCCAGCTTGATGACATTTCCCTGCTCATCTGCAATAGTCTTTGCAACCTGGACAAGTTCACCCGGCTTATCCGGCAGAAGAACAGATACGGAAAAGATACGGTCTCTCTGGATCAGCCCATGCTGAACGATAGAAGACATGGTGATCACATCCATGTTTCCTCCGCTTAAGATACATACAACCTTCTTTCCTTTCAGATCGAGCTGTTTGAGAGCTGCTACGGACAGAAGTCCGGAATTTTCCACGATCATCTTGTGATTCTCCACCATATCCAGGAAAGCACCGATCAGCTCGTCATCTTCAACCGTAAGCATATCGTCTACATTTTCCTGTACATATGGCAGTATCTTATCTCCGACCGCCTTCACTGCAGTACCGTCTGCGATTGTGTCCGCACTGTCCAGCTCTACTACCTCTCCGGCGGCCAGAGCTGCTGTCATGCTTGCCGCTTCGGCAGGTTCCACACCGATAACCTTGATCTTCGGATTCAGCATCTTAGCAAGAGTTGATACACCTGCGATCAGTCCGCCGCCGCCTACCGGAGCAATGATATAGTCCACAGTCGGAAGCTCCTGAACGATCTCCATTGTAATGGTTCCCTGACCTGCTGCCACGTCCAGATCATTGAACGGATGAACAAAGGTATAACCTTTCTTCTCTGCCAGTTCACAGGCGTAGGAATAAGCGTCATCATAAACATCACCATACAGGATCACGTCTGCCCCGTAGCTCTTCGTACGGTTCACCTTGATCAAAGGGGTGACCGTAGGCATAACGATCGTTGCTTTACATCCGAACTTCTTCGCCGCAAAAGCTACACCCTGGGCATGGTTGCCGGCAGAAGCTGTAATCAGTCCCCGTTTTCTCTCTTCATCGGTCAGCGTGCTGATCTTATAATACGCCCCGCGGATCTTATACGCCCCGGTATGCTGCATATTCTCCGGCTTGAGATATACCTTTCCTCCGGTCTGCTCACTGAGATAGTCGCTGTAGATCAGTTTCGTAGGGTTTGTCACCCGACGCACAAGCTCGCTTGCCTCTTCAAATTTTTCCATTGTCATCATTGTCTTTTACTCCTTCTCTTCCTCTCTGTAGAAAAGCGCCTTTACAAATTCATCTGCATCAAATTTCTGCAGATCATCAATGGTCTCTCCCACGCCGATATATTTCACTGGTATTCCCAGTTCTGCCTGAATGGCAACCGCAATACCGCCCTTGGCTGTGCCGTCCATCTTTGTCAGAACTACTCCTGTGATATCTGCCGCCTCATTGAACTCCCTTGCCTGTGCCAGAGCATTCTGTCCTGTTGTAGCATCCAGGACCACGAGAGTCTCACGGAATGCTTCCGGATATTCCCGGTCGATCACACGGTTGATCTTTTTCAGCTCTTCCATCAGGTTCTTCTTGTTGTGGAGACGTCCTGCCGTATCACAGAGCAGCACATCTGCCTTTCTCGCTTTTGCTGCCGCAACCGCATCATAGACTACAGATGCAGGATCTGCCCCCTCCTGTCCTCCGATCATATCCACACCGGCACGGTTCGCCCACTCTTTCAGCTGCTCTCCTGCTGCGGCACGAAATGTATCTGCTGCTGCGATCACGACTTTCTTATTCTTATCCTTCAGTTTCCCCGCCAGTTTCCCAATGGTTGTAGTCTTGCCCACGCCATTTACGCCGATAATGAATACCACCGAAGTCCTGTCTTCAAACTCATAGGCCGTCTCTCCCACATCCATCTGTTCCCGGATACTGTCTATGAGAAGCTGCCTGCATTCTGCCGGCTCCTTGATATGCTGTGCCCGCACCTTTTCCTTCAGGTCTTCGATAATGTTCATCGTCGCATGGACGCCGATATCTCCCATGATCAATGTTTCTTCCAGCTCATCATAGAAATCATCGTCTATTTTTGAAAATCCATGAAAAATACTGTCCATGCCGGACACAATATTATCCCTTGTCTTCGTCAGCCCTGAGACAAGCCGGCTGAAAAAGCCCTTTTTTTCTCCCATTATACTTTACCGCCTTTCCCGAATGATACCTGTCTGCTCCGTATCATACCATATTCTGCGCCATACCGCCACTCTGGTTTCCACCGTTTCGGTATATCTGTGTATGTATCAATCACGTTTTTCGCCTGTGTGTGCTGCTCTCACTGATCCAGTTCATTTTCCAGAAGATCCACAGATACCAGTGTAGAAACGCCTTTTTCCTGCATGGTGATTCCATACAGGCGGTCTGCTGCTGTCATTGTTCCTCTTCTGTGAGTGATCACAATAAACTGTGTGCTCTTTGTCAGCTTGTGGAGATACTGTGCAAACCTGGATACATTGTTATCATCCAGGGCCGCCTCGATCTCATCCAGCAGACAGAACGGAGACGGCTTCAGGTTTTGGATCGCAAACAGCAGAGATATCGCCGTAAGAGCTTTCTCCCCTCCGGAAAGCTGCATCATATTCTGAAGTTTCTTACCCGGCGGCTGAGCGATGATACGGATACCTGCCTCCAGAATATCCTCATCCTCCATCAGTTCAATGGTACCTTTTCCTCCGCCGAAGAGCTGCCGGAACACGGAATTGAATTCCTGGGATATCTTTGTAAACTGCTCGGAAAACTGTTTTCTCATGGCAGCATCCAGCTCGTCGATGATCTTTACAAGAGACGCCTCAGCTTCCACCAGATCATCGTGCTGTCCTTTCAGGAATTCATATCTCTCAGATACATTTTTGAAATCTTCAATTGCATTTACATTGACTGTGCCCAGTTTTCTGATCTCATTTCTCAAAGTCTGAATCTGCCGCTTCATGAATGCAAGATCTGTCAGATTCTCATTTCTGAGTTCCATAGCCCGGTTGTAGGTAAGTTCATATTCTTCCCACATATAATTGATCTGCTTTTCCGATGCCTCTTCATAGGACTCTTTCTGACTGTTGAGACGGAAACATTCTTTGTCAAGATCTGATATATGTCTGGAGAGTTCCTCCCTCTGCTTCAGAAAATTTTTATTCTTCTGGTTCAGTGTCTCTCTCTTTTCTGTCTGCGTTCTGATCTCTGCTTCTATCTCGGCAAACAGTTCTCCAGAATTCTGTATGGTATCTCTCAGTTCCTGGATCTGTTCTTCCTTTTTCCGGATCTCATCTGATGCGTTCCCTTTGTTCTCATCAATTGTCTCCAGTTCTGAACGGAATTTTACTGTCTCCTCATCGATACGAGCGATATTCTCCCTGATAAATGAGTCCTGCTGTTCCAGACTTGCAAGAGCAAGATGCAGTTCTTCAGATTCTTTCAGGCTTGCCGCCTCCTGCTCTCTCTCTTCATCGAGAGTCTTCTGCATTACTGCTGTCTTTTCATTCAGCTCTTTTTCCAGATTCTCGGATGTCTCCAGTTCCATCTGGATTGATTCTTCATTCTCTGCGATCTCACGGAGCTGGGCAGCCAGACTTTCCTGTTCTCTTACATAACCATCACAGCGCTGCTTTGCCTCTTTCTGCCGGATCTGCATCTGTTCCATATTCATCCGTGCAGTATTCTCACGGACAGATGCCTTTCTCAGTTTCTCCTGGATCTCGTCGATCTCGCTGTAGCATGCCGCTCTCTTATTCTTCACTTCTGATACAGAACGTTCCATTTCTTCCATATCGGATTTCAGCATGGCCACTGTTTTTTCAAATTCCTCAATCTCCCTTCTTCTGCTCAGAAGGTTGCTGGAGTTTTTGAAGGCTCCTCCGGTCATGGATCCGCCGGGGTTGATCAGCTCTCCTTCGAGAGTTACAAGCCGCAGTGACTGGTGATACTTTCTGGCGATCATAATTCCATGATCGATATGATCCACCACTATTGTCCTCCCGAGAAGCTGGGCTGCCAGTCCCTGGAACCTCGGTTCAACATGAACAAGAGTATTGGCAAGGCCGATCACGCCAGGCTCCCGGAGTGCTTCTTCATTTTTCACCCCCGCTGTTCCTTTCATACTGGTCAGCGGCAGGAAAGTAGCCCGGCCGTACTTGTTCTTTTTCAAAAATGTGATCATCCGCTTTGCCGTCTCTTCGTTATCCGTTACAATATTCTGGATGCTTCCGCCAAGAGCCGTTTCCACGGCGATCTCATATTCTTTATCAACTTTGATGATATCTGCAACAACGCCGATCAGGCCCTTTTCTCTATCCTTATTGGCCATAACTTTCCGGATGCTGTTCCCGTATCCGTCATAGCGCTCTGTAATATTCTTCAGAGATTCCAGACGTGAAGACTCCCGGTGGTAGGCAGTCTGGCCGATCCTCAGTTTTTCCTGCTTATCCGTCAGTTCCTTCTGAAATTCCGCTATCCTGCGCTCATTATCCGCCACAGTCTGATTGTACCCCTGAATTTCATTCCGGACGTCAGACAGTTCCTGCTCATACCTCTTCAGACTTTCATTCTGCTGTTCCGCCTCTGAAGACACTTCAAGAATATTACGGGAAAGCACCGCTTTTCTGGCCGCAATCTGCTCTTTTGTCGTATCATAGTGCTGGATCTTTGCCGTTGTGGATGCCCGGCTGCCAAGCAGGTCCATGATTTCCTGTTTGCCCCGTTCGATTCCAGCAGTATGTTCCGCAATCCTGCTCTGGATCTCAACAAGATGTTTTCTGGCAGCTTCATCCTTTTCTGATGCTGCATGAAGCTTCTCTTTCAGTTCCTTCTGTTCTTTCTCCAGGATCTCTTTCTGACTTCTTCTGGCATCCAGTTCTTCGCTGATAGCTCTCAGCCGGTTCCCATAATGTTCGTCATTCATGCGTGCGGTATTGATCTGCTCTTTCAGGACATTGATCTGTCCTTCCAGCTGCTGTTTGAGCAGGCTGGTCTCATTAAGCTGGTTTCGCGCCTTCTCTACGGCATGATCGATCTCCTCTACCTCTGCCTCGATCGACTCATATTCCGCCTTCATTTTATCATAGCGTTCGTTAGACTCCTGCATTTCAGCAGAAGCGATATCATACTTTTCTTCTGTTTCTCTGATTCTATCCCGAAGTCTTTCCTCCTCCAGAAGGAACATATTGATATCGTAGGCCTTCAGTTCTTCCTTTTTCTTCAGATACTCACGTGCCGTCTCCGACTGCTTCTCCAACGGCCCCAGCTGTTTTTCCAGCTCCTTTAAGATGTCGTTGACCCTGGTCAGATTCAGTCTCTCCTCTTCCAGCTTCTTCAGAGAGAGATTTTTCCGGCGCTTGAACTTCACGATACCTGCCGCTTCATCAAACAGCTCCCTGCGTTCCTCCGGCTTGCCGCTCAGGATCTTGTCAATCTGCCCCTGACCGATGATCGAATACCCTTCTTTTCCGATTCCCGTATCATAGAACATCTCGTTTATGTCTTTCAGCCTGCACGCCGCCCCATTGATCATGTATTCACTTTCTCCGGACCGGTACAGTTTTCTCGTCACAGTAACTTCTTCGAATTCCACCGGCAGCTTATGATCCGAATTATCCAGAGTAATTGCAACGGAAGCATAGCTCAGCGGCTTCCGGTTCTCCGTACCCGAAAATATAACATCCTGCATGGTGCCTCCACGCAGCTGTTTCACTCTCTGTTCTCCCAGTACCCAGCGGACCGCATCAGCCACATTACTTTTCCCGCTTCCATTTGGACCGACAATTCCGGTGATCCCGTTGTGAAAATCAAATTTTATCTTATTGGCAAAAGACTTAAACCCCTGCACTTCTATGCTCTTTAAATACATATAACACCCGCTTTATTTCCGTCTCCGGAGTTTCAGGATTGCCTCATAGGCCGCCTGCTGCTCCGCAGCTTTTTTCGTCCTTCCGTCACCAGATCCCAAAACTTTTCCTCCGATCAGCACATCAACAGAAAATGTCTTGTTATGATCCGGCCCTTTTTCTCCGGTAAGATGATAAACGATCTCTCCGCCGAGATCTGCCTGTACCATCTCCTGCAGGATAGTTTTACTATCATAAAAGAGCTTTTTATCCTCAAG
The DNA here is from genome assembly GCA_019115765.1 of Candidatus Mediterraneibacter stercoripullorum. Classification (GTDB taxonomy): domain Bacteria; phylum Bacillota; class Clostridia; order Lachnospirales; family Lachnospiraceae; genus Mediterraneibacter; species Mediterraneibacter stercoripullorum. The sequence continues at coordinate 139,716 of DXCZ01000105.1, forward strand.
ATCATTAAGAACAAACCGGTATATGAACTCTTTTGCACTAGTAAAACCACCATCCAGATAAACAGCACCGATCAGAGCCTCCATTGCATCCGATGTAATGGAATCCCTCTTTCTTCCCCCGGTCGCCTCCTCGCCTTTTCCAAGAAGGAGATAATCTCCCAATGCGATATCCCGCGCACAGAGAGCCAGGGAAGGCTCGCATACCATGCTTGCCCGGGTTGTTGTCATCTTTCCTTCCGGCATCTTCGGTGATTCACGAAAAAGATATTCGCTGGACACCAGTTCAAGAACCGCATCTCCAAGAAACTCCAGCCGTTCATTGCACTGATATTTCGGCAGATGTTTTTCGTTTGTATAAGAGCTGTGACGCATTGCTGTCACAAGAAGAGAAAAATCATGAAATGTATATCCGATTTTTTTCTCCAGTTCCTTTAATCTGCTGTGTTCACTCATCTCTGTATCCTTTCTTTTTCTGGCTGGCAAGCGTACCGCTCAGATCGGGACTGCGTCCCTCGCTGTCTCCGCTTCGCTTCGGTCCGTGCTAAACGCGTGCCACCGGCACTCAGCACCGCTGCCCATCGCATGTCCGCATATCTGTCCAAACAAGCTTGGCCATCTATGCGGCCGCCCTCCGGGCGTATCGCACAAAATGAAAAAGCCCACAGGGGCTTTTTCATTCAACTGTTATTCCACTGCCTTTTTGATCTGATCAACCGCATCCTGTACGGTCACGATTTTCTCTGCTTCATCATTGTCGATCTCGATATCGAACTCTTCCTCAATTCCCATGATGATCTGGAAAATATCCAGTGAATCAGCTCCAAGATCATCTACAAATGTAGTCTCCGGTTTGATTTCCTCTTTCTGAACGTTAAGTACGTCCGCGATAATGTCCTGCAGTTTTTCAAATTCCATTTCTCATACCTCCTGATTAATCATTTTTTTCTTCCTGCGTTTTTTGAATAGCAGCCTTGATCTTTTCATTTATTTTCTGCTCTTTAAATGTAACGCACTGAATAATGGAATTGCACACCTCCGTAGAAGTTGAGCTTCCGTGTGTCTTGACAACCAGACCTGTGAGCCCCAGCAGAGGAGCGCCTCCGTACTGGCTGGCATCAAAATCCTTCATGGTTTCCTTGAGCGCCGGCTTCACAAGCAGACCACCGATCTTGCTTCGAAGACTGGTCATCATGCCACTCTTTACCTTTTTAATAAGAGCACCGCCCACGCCTTCATAGAGCTTAAGAATCACATTACCGACAAAAGCCTCGCACACAATAACATCAGCTGCACCATAAGGGATATCCCTCGCCTCCACGCTTCCGATAAAATTGATATCGCTGCATGCCTTCAGCATCGGGAAAGTCTCTTTTACAAGGGCATTGCCCTTTTCTTCCTCGGCGCCGATGTTCACGATCCCCACTGTAGGATTCTTCTTTCCCAAAACACTTTCCATGTATATGGATCCCATCTTTGCAAACTGTACCAGATGAGACGGTCTGGCGTCTACATTTGCACCGCAGTCGATCAGAAGAGAGACGCCTTTCATCGTAGGAATCAGCGGAGCAAGCGGCGGTCGTTCTACTCCTTTGATCCTTCCCACAAGCACTTGCCCTCCTACAAGGACCGCTCCGGTACTTCCGGCTGAGACAAACGCATCTGCCTCCCCCCGTTTCACCATCTTCATGGCTACAACGATCGATGAATCCTTTTTTCCTCGGATCGCCTTTACCGGCGGCTCTGCTGTCTCAATGACTTCTGTTGCATTTACGATCTGGATCTGATCAGCCGGGTAGGTATAGGACGCCAGCTCCTTCTTGAGGACTTCCTCCCTGCCAGTCAGCAGGATCCGGATGTCTTTCCTTTTCTGTACTGCTTCTACAGCTCCCTTGACGATCTCTCCGGGAGCATTGTCCCCTCCCATGGCATCAAGGGCAACCTTCGTAATATCAGACATTTTTATTCCTCCTAACACTACTGAAAACATTCTACTGGAAAACAATATAAAAATCAACCCTTTCCAGTAAAACTGAAAAGAGACTGCCCGAAACGGACAGCCTCTTCCAATTACATAATCAAATTAATCAACTGAGATGATCTCACGTTTGTTGTAAGCTCCGCATGCCTTGCATACACGGTGAGGCATCATAAGCTCGCCGCACTTGCTGCATTTTACCAGATTCGGAGCGCTCATCTTCCAGTTTGCTCTTCTCTTGTCTCTTCTTGCTTTTGAAGATTTATTCTTTGGGCAGATCGACATAGGTTACACCTCCTTAAAATTCTTAAATAAGTCACGGACAACTGACATCCTAGGATCAAGTCCTGATTCTTCACAGTCGCAGGACCCCGTATTCAGATTTCGCCCGCATACCTTGCACAGACCTTTACAGTCTTCGCGGCAAAGTACTTTCTCGGGCCATCCCGACAAAATCTCACTGCTGAGTAATTTGTCAACGTCAAGATGATATCCGTCAATAAAATTTGATTCATCCAGCTCCTCTGTCAGTTCTGCATCGGAGAGACCTACATCCACATGCCTCACACAGTTCAGCGTGAACTCATGCTCCACATCCTCCAGGCATCTGTCACACGGAATCAGGACCGTAAGTGCGGTATCCGCAGTGATCATCAGTTCCTTCCCCTTTACATGCTCCACATGCACTCGGACGGGCTCCTTCCGGATGATGGGATAACTCCCGGCCTTCAGCCTGACCTCATCCATCGTAAGCTCCACAGTCTCTTCAACTGCCTTATGCTGGTCTGACAAAACGTCTGATAGGTTAATTAACATAATGTTTACTCCTATTCATACCTAAATCATTATATCATGGAAATCTTGTTTGTCAACCAGAAATTTTTTCTTTGCATTGAGATACCACAATTCTATGTTCCCGCCTGTTTCAGACAGATTCAGTAAATATCCAGATACTATCTTACTCTGCTACAAGTGCCAGAGTCTCCCGGGCGATCGCGAGCTCCTCATTTGTCGGAATGACAAATACACGTACCTTTGATCCCGGTTTTGTAATCTCCGCCTGTGCCCCTCTCAGTCCGTCATTTGCTTCTTTGTCAAAATCAACACCAAGATATCCGAGGTATCCGCAGACCTGCTCTCTGACATAATCGTCATTTTCACCGATGCCGGCAGTGAATACGATATCATCAACACCATTCATGGCCGCTGCATAGGAACCGATGTATTTTGCAACCCTGTATGAAAATACATCCAGTGCGATCTTTGCCTTTTTGTTTCCGGCGTTCATGCCGTCTGTCAGGTCGCGGAAATCACTGGACAGCCCGCCTGAGAGTCCAAATACACCTGACTTTTTATTCAGGACGTTCATAACGCCTTCAATATCAAGATCTTCTTTTCTTGCAATGTACTCCATAATAGCGGGATCGATATCTCCGGAACGGGTACCCATCACAAGTCCCTCAAGAGGAGTCAGTCCCATGGATGTATCAACAGATTTTCCATTCATGACTGCACTGACACTGGATCCGTTTCCGAGATGGCATACGATCGTTTTAACTTCATCATAAGGTTTTCCCATAACCTCTGCCGCTTTTTTAGATACAAAGCTGTGGCTTGTTCCATGGAAGCCGTAGCGTCTTACTTTATATTTTTCATAATATTCATAAGGAAGTCCATACATATATGCCTTCTCCGGCATAGTCTGATGAAATGCCGTATCAAACACAGCAACCATGGGAGTTCCCGGCATCAGTTTCTCACATGCATCAATTCCGATCAGGTTGGCCGGATTGTGAAGCGGAGCCAGCTCATTGCACTCTTCGATTGCTTTCTTAACTTTCTCTGTGATTACAACTGAGGATGCGAATTTCTCTCCGCCGTGCACTACACGATGTCCTACCGCTCCGATTTCATCCAGGCTCTTTACAACACCTGTCTCCGGATTTGTCAGCGCGTCAATGACAAACTGGATTGCTTCCGTATGAGTAGGCATAGCCTTGTCTGACTTCTCCTTCTCTCCGCCTGCCGGCTGATAGGTAAGTCTTCCGTCGATTCCGATTCTCTCGCAGATTCCCTTTGCCAGCACTTCCTCGGATGCCGCATTGATAAGCTGGAACTTCAGTGAAGAACTTCCACAGTTGATTACTAAAACATTCATCTTGATTTCCTCCCGAAATATTTTTTTATAAATCAAGCGGGAAAGAAATTCCTTCCCGCATGTATCTCAATTCTTACATTGCCTGTGACTGAACAGCTGTAATTGCAACTACACCTACAATATCCTCAGCGCTGCATCCGCGGGACAAGTCGTTGACCGGAGCTGCGATTCCCTGGGTCAGAGGTCCGTAAGCCTCAGCCTTTCCAAGTCTCTGAACAAGCTTATAACCGATATTTCCTGCATCCAGATCCGGGAAGATCAATACATTGGCATGTCCTGCAACCGTGCTGCCCGGTGCTTTGGAAGCGCCAACTTCAGGTACGATCGCAGCATCCAGCTGAAGTTCGCCGTCCAGCTTCAGTTCCGGATCAAGTTCATGTGCGATTCTTGTCGCCTCAACCACTTTATCAACATCCGGGTGTTTTGCGCTGCCCTTTGTTGAATGAGAAAGCATGGCAACAATCGGTTCCTTTCCTGTCAGAGTACGGAAGGACTCAGCGGAAGAAATTGCAATATTTGCAAGCTTCTCCGGATCCGGATTCTGCTCCAGTCCTGCATCACCGAAGATGAATGTGCCGTTTGCGCCCATATCGCAGTCCGGTACAACCATCAGGAAGAATGCGGATACAAGCTTTGTGCCCGGTTTTGTCTTCAGGATCTGAAGGCACGGACGCAGCGTATCGGCTGTTGAATGGCAGGCTCCGGAAACCATTCCGTCTGCATCGCCCATCTTAACCATCATTACGCCATAATACAGATAGTTATTCAGAAGCAGTTCTCTTGCCTGTTCCTCTGTCATGCCCTTTTTCTGTCTGAGTTCGACCAGCTTCGCTATGTAGCTCTCTGTCTTGTCGTTCTTCGCAGGATCTACAATTGCAGCGCCTGTAATATCGTAGGATCCTTTATTCTTTGCGACTTCCTCTTCACTTCCGATAAGGATAAGGTCTGCGATGCCTTCCTTCAGGACTGTCTCTGCAGCCTTATATGTTCTTTCGTCCTCTGTCTCCGGCAGAACGATTGTTTTCCTGTCTGCTTTCGCTCTTGCCTTGATTTCATCAATAAATCCCATGGTTTCATGATCCACCTTTCATTTTTATCACTCCTGATTTATTATAACTCAAAGGTTTTTTGTATACAAGTAGATATTATGTGCATTTTTCAGTACAATCAATCTAAATGCCCCTCTGCATTTATATGTTTGTCACAAATATAACAATGTTTCCCTTTTCTTACATTCCTTTATTATCTGTAATCATGATATAATGATTGCGCACGTAGTATAATGATTGCACAAAGCGCATTCCAGACCGAAAAGACTTAGAGGAGAATTTCATGAAAATCGTAGGACTGATCACAGAATACAATCCGTTTCACAACGGTCACCTTTATCATATAGAAGAATCCAGACGGATCACAGGGGCTGATGCGGTCATCATTGTCATGAGCGGGGACTATATCCAGCGGGGGGCTCCCGCTATCATGCCGAAACGTCTCCGTGCAGAAATGGCACTGAAATGCGGCGCTTCCGCTGTGTTTGAGCTCCCGGTCTGCTATTCTACAGGGAGCGCGGAGTATTTTGCTCTCGGTGCCGTATCGCTGCTGGACCGGCTGGGTATTGTAGATGCCATTTGCTTCGGCAGCGAATGCGGCGATCTTCCCGCCCTGAAGACACTTGCCGATATTCTCTACGAAGAACCCGAGAGCTACCGGACCATTCTCAAAGAGCACCTGAAAGGCGGCGCTTCCTTCCCGGCAGCCAGACAGAAGGCACTTGCACACTATACAGGCAGGGAACAGCTTTCTGACCTGCTCAGTGATCCCAACAATATACTGGCCATTGAATATCTGAAGGCCATAAGGAAGCTGAACAGTACCATAGAGCCTTATACTATCCGACGGCAGGGCGCTGGTTATCACGATTCCACTTTGAACCCGGAATACAGTTCTGCCTCCGCGATCCGTTCTCTGCTGGCTCACTCCGGCTCATCCCTGAGAACAGATCATTCCGGAGGAACATTTGAGGACAATTCCTTTTCCGGTATCCTTGCAACACTTGAGGAGCAGGTTCCCTCCTGCTGTCTGGAGCTTCTGAAGGATTACCACAGAGTGCTGTACCCTGTTTACCCGAATGACTTTTCTCTTATCCTGAAATATAAACTGATGGACAAGTCTCCGGAACAGCTGGTGGATTATCAGGATGTATCCGGCGAGCTTGCAAATCGGATCTGCAGCCGTCTGGATCATTTTTTCAATTACCAGCAGTTCTGTGAACTTCTGAAAACCAGGGACATCACCCAGACACGGATCAACCGTGCGCTTCTTCACATCATGCTCGGCACGAAAAAGGACCTGGTGCAGGAGTATATTGACAATGGATATCATTTTTACGCCCGTCTCCTGGGCATTCGAAAAAACTGCGAAAAGCTTCTGTCACTGATATCCGCCAACAGCAGTATTCCCCTTCTGGCCCGTCTTTCAGAAAGCGAGAATCTGACCGGGCCCGGAGCGAAAATGCTTCGCAATGACATTCTGGCGTCCAATCTTTTCATGTCCGTCGTTACAAACAAGTTTAAAACCGCCTTCCGCAATGAATACAGACAGGGACTGTTAAAAATCTGAGGGGTGGTCCGCACGGAAACAGCATACGTGCGGATCACCCCTCGTGTTCTCATTATAAAAGATTTCTGATCATTTCACTTTCTTCATGCAGGTAACAGCCATGGCTCCGGGACCGATATGGCAGGCAACGCTTAAAGACAACGGTCCTTCCACAATATGATATCCCGGGAAGCGGTCCATGATCTCCTGCTTCCACTCCTGAGCCTCTTCCGCGCTGCAGGTATAAGCCATCCCAAGCACCATATCATCTTTCACATCAGCAAAGCGTTCATTCAGATCCTTTTCAATGGCATTGAGCATTGTCTTCTTTGCCGCTTTCCATCCTCTCACCTTTGCAAAAGCGTCCAGCTTTTCTCCCTGGATCTGAAGTACCGGCTTCAGATTCAGGACAGTACCGATAGCCGCAGCAGCAGGCGTTACTCTGCCGCCCTTTTTCAGATACTTCAAGGTATCCACGGTAATATAAATGCTTGCCTGAAGCTTTTCTTTCTCCAAAAACCTGCGGATTTCCATTGCTGACAGTCCGCGGTCTCGCAGAGTCATGGCGTCATAGACTGACTGCTCCTGGGTAACGGAAATCCTCTGGTTGTTCACCACCTGCACTCTTCCATTATATTCATCTGCAATGGAGATTGCTGTAGAACAGGTACTGCTCAGACCGCTTGACATGGGGATGCAGACAATCTCATCATAATCTTTCAGCACCTTCTCCCACAATTCCATAACATCTGCCGGCGAAGGCTGTGATGTGGAAATGTCGGAATCTGCTCCAAGCTTTTCATAAAACTGTTCCTGAGTCAGGGTAATATCTTCCAAATATGATTTTCCATCGATAAAGAAAGGCATTGGAAGCACAAAAATGCCCAGCTCTTTTCCTCGTTTCTGCGTGATTCCACTGTTGCTGTCTGTTACAATCGCTATTTTCCCCATACTATTCTCCTAATTCTTGAAGCTGTGGATGGGCGCCGGAATCCTGCCCTGCCTGCTGATAAATGCATCGCATCCGAACTCATTGACAGGCATGATCGGCGCATACCCGAGCAGGCCTCCGAACTCAGCCGTATCTCCCACCTCTTTTCCGATCACAGGTATGAGCCGGACCGCTGTAGTCTTCTGATTTACCATTCCGATTGCCATCTCATCGGCGATAATACCGGAAATCGTACTTGCAGATGTCCTTCCCGGGATAGCGATCATATCCAGACCTACAGAACATACGCAGGTCATGGCCTCCAGCTTCTCCAGAGTAAGAGATCCCGCATGGACAGCGTCGATCATTCCCTGGTCTTCGCTGACCGGAATGAATGCGCCGCTTAGTCCGCCCACGTAGGAAGACGCCATCACGCCCCCCTTCTTCACCTGATCGTTCAGCATGGCGAGCGCCGCCGTCGTTCCCGGTGCTCCTACTCTCTCCAGACCGATCTCTTCCAGGATTTCCGCCACACTGTCTCCAACTGCCGGAGTGGGCGCAAGGGAAAGATCCACGATACCGAACGGGATTCCCATCCGCGCGGAGGCCTCACCGGCTACAAGCTGACCAACACGGGTCACTTTAAACGCCGTCTTTTTGATTGTCTCACAAAGTTCCTCAAACCCTTTCCCTCTTACTTTCTCCAGTGCCTTTTTCACTACGCCCGGGCCGCTGACACCAACATTTATCACAGCATCCGCCTCTGTCACTCCCAGAAATGCGCCGGCCATGAACGGATTATCGTCCGGCGCATTACAGAAGATAACCAGTTTCGCACATCCAAGAGAATCCCTCTCTTTCGTTGCCTCTGCAGTAGCCTTCACGATTTCTCCGCAGAGCCGTACGGCATCCATATTGATCCCGGTCTTTGTTGATCCCACATTTACCGAACTGCAGATCCGCTCCGTCTCGGCAAGCGCCTGAGGAATGGACCGGATCAGATTCTCGTCACTGGCAGTCATTCCTTTGGAAACAAGAGCAGAGTATCCCCCGATAAAGTTAACCCCTACCTGGTGTGCCGCACGGTCCAGAGTTCTGGCGATCGCGACAAAATCTTCCGGGGTTCTGCACGCGGCTGCTCCGATCAGAGAGATCGGAGTGATGGATATCCTCTTGTTAACAATTGGTATTCCAAACTCTTTTTCAATATCCTGCCCGGTGGACACGAGGTCTTTGGCTACCGTAGTGATCTTCTCATAGATCTTCCGGTTAAGTTCATTCAGATCAGAGTCAATGCAGTCAAGCAGGCTGATACCCAGCGTAATCGTTCTCACGTCCAGATTCTCATGCTCAATCATCTTATTTGTCTCTGACACTTCATACATATTTATCATGGTCTATATCCTCACCTTCATCAATCCTACAGTCTGTGCATTTTCTCAAATATCTCTTCTCTCTGGCAGCGGATGCTTACACCGATTTCTTTGCCCAGTTCATCCATTTCATCGCATACATCTGTAAAATCCTTTTTCAGATGAGTAACATCAACGATCATCATCATATTAAAATATCCCTGTATGATCGTCTGAGAAATGTCAAGTATATTGATCTCATTCTCCGCCAGGTATGTACACACCTTTGCTATGATTCCTACCGTATCCTTTCCGAGAACTGTTACAATACATTTTTTCATTTTGATCTGCCTCCTGCATTTTCTTTTCTATATTTTCTGCATGCTGCTGTCTATACAGCTACAGCTTCTGAAACACAATCCCGCTTTGCCACAAACATATGGAGTTCATCACCTTTATAATCATTGTCCGCCAGAGTCACTTCCAGCTTCACCGTCTCATATGCAAGTCTGGCATAATTATTTTCCTTGCTCAGATGCCCCAGAATAATATGTTTCAAATTGTCATGTAGTATATCACATAACAGCTGTCCTGACAATTCATTAGAAAGATGTCCCTTATCTCCCAGTATCCGCTGTTTCAGATAGTAGGGATACCCTCCTACTTCCAGCATATGGATATCGTGGTTGGCTTCAAGAAGTACTGCATCGAGGTTTTTCAGGTGTTCCACTATATATTCGTCGTACTTTCCCAGATCAGTAGCCACCGCCACTGCTTTTCCGTCATTTTCAAATCTATATCCCGAAGGTTCGTTCGCATCGTGGGAGATGCGGAACGGATTAACCATAATATCCCCCAGGGTAAAAGGTTCGTCCGTATGGATCGGATGGAGCAGCCCCTCCGGCATCCTGCCAAGTCCGGAATAACTGCAGATTCCTTCGATCGTCCCTAGTGTTGCATAAACGGGTATCTCATATTTCCTGCTGAACACTCCCAATCCCTGGATATGGTCTGAATGTTCATGGGTGATCAGAATGCCGTCCAGTTCCTCTCCCTTTATATCTAGGCTGTGAAGCCCTTCTTCAATCCTCTTTTTGCTGATGCCGGTGTCAACCAGCAGATGGGTATTATCGCTGCCCACATAAATACAGTTGCCGCTGCTTCCGCTGGCGATACTGCATAATCTCATAGTAACTCTCCTATCTGTCTCACTGTATTTCCAAACGCGCCGCCGTTATCGATCACAGCGCTGCTTATCTTACGAAATTCCTCTTCTGAGGGCTGAGCAGCTATCATGCTGCTGATCTTCTCATCTGTATATCCCCGGGATTTTCTCAGGCGCTCTCTCCTGACAGATACCGGTGCATAAATATACCATATTTCACTGCAGATCTCTGCCCCAACCTCCGGCAGAAGTGCGGATTCCACTACATAGATCCCGACTTCTTCTTTTTCTTTTCCCGCTATATCATCCCGTACCCAGCGGATAACTTCCGGATGTACGATCCCGTTAAGCACATCCAGCTTCTCGTCACTGGAGAATACCTGCTCCGCCAGGGATTCCCGGTTCAGCTCGCCGTCTGGTCCGATGATCTCCGTTCCGAACGCCTTCACGATCCTTTCATAGCATTTCGTACCTTTCCTCTGGAGCATTTTTGCTGTCTCATCCATCTGACAGATCACGGCGCCGCATCCATCATGGAGATATCTGAGCACTTCACTTTTTCCGGATCCGACGCCTCCTGTAATTCCAACTACTCTCATCTGTTGTCCGCTTCTTTCCAGATCATTTTTATTTAATGTCACTTTGCCTCGTACCAGCTCTTTCCAATGTGCATATCTACGATCAGCGGAACAGACAGTTCTGCCGCATGCTCCATCTGATCTTTCAGAATTTCCTTCACTTCCTCCACTTCCGACTCCTCTGCCTCGATCAGCAGTTCATCATGGACCTGGAGGATGAGGCGGGATTTCATTTTTCTCCGCTTCAGCTCGTCTCCGACACCGATCATGGCGATCTTAATGATATCCGCCGCACTTCCCTGGATCGGTGCGTTCATGGCGACCCGTTCTCCGAAATTCCGCTGCATAAAATTACTGGACTTCAATTCAGGGACCGGCCTGCGCCTTCCAAACAGGGTCATTGCATATCCCTTTTCCTTTGCATTCTCCACAGAATCATCAAGGAACTTTTTGATCCCGGGATACGTCTCAAAGTAATTCTCGATATACTCCGCCGCTTCCTTCCGTGTGATACTCAGATCCTGGCTCAATCCGAATGAACTGATTCCATACACGATCCCGAAATTTACCGCCTTGGCATTCCGCCTCTGAAGATCCGTCACTTCGTCAAATGGCGTATGGAACACCTGGGAAGCAGTCATACGATGTATATCCTTCGCCTCACGGTATGCTTTGATCAGATGCTCGTCGCCGGAACAATGAGCCAGGATCCTCAGTTCGATCTGAGAATAATCCGCATCCACGAACACAAAGCCTTCTTCCGGCACGAACACCTTGCGGATCAGCCTTCCCAGCTCCATTCTCACCGGAATATTCTGCAGATTCGGCTCCGTACTGCTGATCCGGCCCGTTGCCGTGATCGTCTGATTGAACTTCCCGTGGATGCGCCCGTCCGGGCCGATATACACCGCAAGACCATCGGCATAAGTAGATTTCAGCTTTGCCAGCTGACGGTACTCCAGGATCTTTGCCACGATGGGATAATCCGGAGCCAGCTTTTCAAGCACATCTGCCGCTGTGGAATAACCGGTCTTCGTCTTTTTGGCATGGGGCATCTTCAGCTTGTCAAACAGGATCACGCCCAGCTGTTTCGGAGAATTGATATTAAAGGTCTCCCCTGCCAGATCATAAATTTCTTTCTCCAGTTCCACGATCCTCCCGCCCAGCTGATCGCCGTAGGCTTTCAGGGCCTCCGCCTCGACTTTGATGCCGGCCTGCTCCATATCATACAGAATAAACACAAGGGGCATCTCAATTTCACAGAACAGTTGATACATACCATTTTCCTTCAGCTTCTGTTCCAGCAGAGGGACAGAAGCAAAGGCCGTATACGCTTCATAACATGCCTTTTCCGCCTCATCTGTCTTCTCATCGATCAGAATTCCCAGATGTTCTCTTGCGACATCCGTATAATCATAATCACTTTTCAACGGATTGAGAAGATAGGCCGCCACGATCACATCAAAACTGTTGTCTCTCCCCGTATCCGGCAGATACTTCAGATATTCCTTAAGACCGCACATGGAAAACCGATTCACACGCCCCGCAAGACGGGACACTTTACTGAACAGGGCATCCATATCCGTATCCATATTGCATGGAATAGAACAGATTTTGTCATCTCCCCATGCAAGGGCGATCCTGCCCAGTCCGGAAGGATGCGCAAAAAGGGGCAGTATATTTCCCTGATCTGCGGAAAAAGCAACTCCAACCCTATCCGCCTGTTCAGCCTCAGCAAACACAGCTTCGATTTCCGACGGATCAGTCACTTCACGGAAAGATTTTTCCAGATCATTCTCTTCTTTCTTTACATCAAAACGCCCCAGCATGTTCTTGAACTGCAGACGCTGAAACAGTTCATGGGCTTCCGGTGTATAGAGCTCCCCCAGCCTCGCCTTGTCCACCTCAAAATTGATATCCGCATGCGTATTGATGGTGGCAAGTGCTTTACTCATCTGGGCCTGTTTCCAGTATTCCTTCAGATTTTTACTGGCGCGTGGAGGCTTCAGCTCATCAGCATGAGCATAGGCATTCTCAATATTCTTATACTGTTGGATGATCTTCGTTGCTGTCTTCTCTCCTACGCCCGGCACACCCGGGATATTATCCGATGCATCTCCCATGAGCGCTTTTACATCGATAAATTCCTCAGGTGTAACTCCGTAACGTTCCTTCACGTCCTCCGCGTTGTAATCCTCAATCTCTGTCTTTCCCTGCTTCGTCTTGGGAATACGGATCTTGACATGATCAGTGGCAAGCTGAAGTGTATCCCTGTCACCGGATATGATCGAGACATCCATTTCCTTTTCTTCACAGACCCTCGATATTGTTCCCAGAAGGTCATCCGCCTCCAGCCCGGCCTTCTCGACAATTTCGATATTCATAGCCTTCAGGACTTCCTTGATCACCGGAACCTGCTGGCGGAGCTCATCCGCCATAGGCTTTCTCGTCCCCTTGTATTCTGCATACATCTCATGCCGGAACGTGGGAGCATGAACATCAAATGTAACCGTCAGATACTCCGGCTTCTCTTCATCCAGGATTTTAAACATAATATTAAGGAAGCCATACACAGCATTCGTGTGCAGTCCCTCGGAATTCGTAAGATCCGGCACTCCGTAGAATGCCCGGTTCAGTATACTGTGACCGTCTATCAGTACGATTTTTTCACTCATCTGCAGTCCTCTCTTTCAGATCCGGCGCACAGTGCGCCGGCGCTTACTAGAGTATACAATAAAATAGCTCTTTTTTAAAGGCTGTTTTTGTGTTAAAATGTTCCCTGCGGAAAATAAGCCTTGTTTCCGCATATACAATATAAGGAGAAAAACAAACTATGGACGGAATAATATTTGACGTAGACGGCACACTGTGGGATTCAACTGACTCTGTCGCAGAATCCTGGAATCTTGCGCTTCGCGAACACTCCTCACTTGATCTTGTTATAACCGGGGATATCTTAAGCCGGCTGTTCGGAAAAACTATGACCGAAATCGCAGATGCGGTTTTCCCCACACTGGGTCCGGAAGAACGCATGAACCTGCTGGATATCTGCTATGATTATGAAAACCGCTATCTGGAGACTCATCCCGGTACCGTATATCCGGATGCTTTAGACACTTTGCGCCTCCTTTCGGAAAAATACCCGCTGTTCATTGTCAGCAACTGTCAGAAAGGATATATCGAAGCCATGATGAAATCCTGCGGCATGGAGCCATATATCAGAGACCACCTCTGCTTCGGCGAAACCGGGCAGCCCAAAAGTGTAACGATCCGATTACTGATGGAACGAAACGACCTGAATGATGTTGTCTATGTAGGAGATACACAAGGGGATGCAGATGCATGCCGGGATGCAGAAGTTCCGTTTATCTTTGCGTCATACGGTTTCGGCGATGTTCCGGATGCAGAGCAGAAAATCAACAAACTGTCAGATTTATGTGACATTTTCTGATTGCATACCTGTATACAATTATCTTTTTCTCTGACAACCGGTATCAAAATCCCGGCCTTTTCTCTTATCTGAGGAAGATTTTTGCATCCGCTCCGTTTGCAGACACAGCACATACAAAAAATAAAGCAAAAAGCAAAAGGAAGTATATCTCATGCTTTTACAGTGATATACTTCCTTTCATCTAATATGCTATTTCAGTTTCAGCACTTTCTTTTTCACGCCAGCTGCTGTTCCGGCCGCAATGGCAGAAACGCACAGCAGCACTATCCAGTACGAAAGATTTCCAAGGTCGTCACCGGTCTTCGGGACCGCATTTTGACTTTCCCCGCTGTTCAGTGCCACAACAAATCTGGACAGTTTGTCTACTGTTATTGTAACACTTCCATTTTCAACTTTCGCATTATATTTCTCATAGTTTTCTGTATCAGTATAATGCAGGATCACAACTTCTTTTCCGTTGTATTTTGAATCAATCCGGAATGTCAGCTGCATTTTCCCATCTGCTCCGTTGTTAACGGAAATATCATAAACGCCAAGGATTATCTTTCCATCCAGGGGTTTTACGAGTCCGGAATACTCTTCTGTATTCGGCTCAATGGATTTTACAAGAATCATCGCGTCATCCGGGAAACTGCCCGTAACCCCGATTCCGGTTGTCATATCTCTCAGTGTTTTCTCTGCAGACACATCGTTTTCAGAACCCTTCATGGCTGTTCCATCTGATGTGCTTTCCTGGCCTGCCGCAGGATTTTCTGCTGCATTCTGCTCATTATCTGGTTTTTCCTGCACAGGCTGATCTGAATCCGGAGTCTCTGCCGGCTCATCTGTTGTCGGCTCGTCCGCATCCGGGGTCTCTGCCGGTTCGTCTGTTGTCGGCTCGTCCGCATCCGGGGTCTCCGCCGGCTCGTCTGTCGTCG
>DXCZ01000010.1 GCA_019115765.1 Candidatus Mediterraneibacter stercoripullorum
AGCGTATCTCTGCTCACAAGCCTTCCCTTATTCTCCATCAGAGTCTGCAGGATCCGGAACTCATTCTTGGTCAGACTGATCTTCTCCCCGTTGTATGTCAGTGTGGTGTCATACAGATTGAGCAGAGCACCCCGGTGTTCCAGCACCGGCACTTTTCCCGGCATATCGTAAGCCCTCCTTAGCACTGCCTGAGTCTTGGCAGTGAGCACACTCAGGTCAAAGGGTTTTGCGATAAAGTCATCCCCGCCCATGTTCATAGCCATGATGATATTCATATTTTCTGACGCAGATGAGATAAATATGACCGGGACGCCGGAAGTCTTCCGAATCTCCGTGCACCAGTAGTACCCATTATAAAAAGGCAGTGTGATATCCATGAGCACCAGATGGGGATCATATTGTGCAAACATAGTCAGCACATTGCGGAAATCCTCCACATACTCCGCATCATTCCCCCACGCCTTCATTTCCTTCCGGATGGCCCGTGCCATGGCCAGGTCATCCTCAACGATCATGATCCTGTACATACCTTCTCCTTTCTCTCTCTGTCCGTACATCGAACAGTATAACACGAACCGTCTTTTCAGGAAAGCCCGTCCTCCGCCGGTACTTTTTCACTGTCACTATTAACTATTTTACAAAGCAAAACGTTCCTTCCCACCGGAGTACCGGCAAGAAGGAACATCATCTTAAATCCTGTATGCAGTTGTTATGGCAAAGAGAAAAAATGTTCTCCTTCCTGGCAGAACTTACACAGTTTCCGGGGATATGACCCGCTGGATATGGATGGCAAGGAATCCGATTTCCTCCTTTGCCACCGGACTCTTCAGCTGTTTCTCCATATACTGACATACTTCTCTGGCAGCCTCTCCGGTCCGGGGATAGTTGGTAAAGATAAAGTCATTGAAATCCACATTGGTGGACTCCCCTTTTCTTGTCCGCGCTATCATATAATACAGATGGCTCATAAGCCGGGTATAGGCCAGAGAGTCCGCCGGCATATGAACCCCGAAAGCTTTCTCAATCATGGAAATACTCTCATTGATGATCCGGGTGGTATCCAGAGTCACAGACACCTGCTCATCGGAGAGTCCGGCATGAATGTGAAGGGTGATAAATCCTGCCTCATCATCGGATATTTCATATCCCATCATATCGCGGATAATATCGCGTCCCCGCAGGGCAACTCCGTACTCCCGGGCAAACAGGACGCGGATGTCAGGCGTAAAAGGGTTTGGCATCTGCCTGTTTTCCGCCGCCCGTTTTGCCGCAAGAGCAATGTGATCCGCCAGGGGAAGTAGGATATCGTGATTCACTTCTCCGAACTCCTTTTCCGCTTCTTCGATGATCCTGCCGGCCGCCTCAATGAACTCAGGCTGTATGCCGTTGACCACTTTGAGCACGGATTGATCCTTCTTGCGTGTGACCAGGGAATAGACTTTTGCTCCCGGTATGTGGCCGATCTTTTCCGTCGGCTTTCTGCCGAATCCGACGCCATTTCCCAGAAGGATCAGCTCTCTCCCCGTCTCACTGCTGTACACCAGGATCCCGTTGTTGTTCAGAACCTTTATCACACGATACATATTTCTCAAATTCCTTTCCCCAGCCCCATATGCATTTTCGTTTTCGGCACTTCTCTTTCCAGCCTTATTCCCGGACGTCTTAACCGGCGCAGGTGATCTCAGACGGCACTCAGTTAAATGTTATAATCTGCGCCACTTCGTCCATCTTCTCAGCACTGCCTGGTTTCATAAGGTGAATCTCCTCACCTTCCTGCAGGCTGGTAAATACGATGATGCATTCGTCGGACTTTGCATTTTCCTGAATATATTTTATATCAAAACCTATGAGTCTGTCACCCTTTTTCACCTGATCTCCGTCTTTAACAAATGTCTCAAATCCCTGGCCGTTCAAGTTTACCGTATCCACACCGATATGGATCAGGTATTCTGTTCCGTCCGCGCTCCTTAATCCTACTGCATGCTTGGATGGGAATACAAAGGAAACTTCCGCATCTTCAGGCGCATAGACCATGCCTTCTGCCGGCCGCACGATATAGCCGTCTCCCATCATCTTTCCTGCAAATGCCTCATCAGAAGCATCCGTAATGGGCGCTGCCTCTCCGGTGACCGGACTGCAGAGTATCTTTCTTACTGTTCCTTCTCCGGCAGCGTTTTTCCCCATATCAGCCGCTTCTGCCGTTTCCGCCCCGGCTCCTGCATCTGTCCCGGACGGCTCTGTCTCTTCTGCGTGATACTCTTCATCCGGCGCCGTCTCCAGATAATCCTCCAGATTGGACTTGATCACGGAAACACCAGGACCGTAGATGATCTGGATCCCCTGCCCTTTCCGGATGATACCGGAGGGTGATGTAGCTTTCAGGATTCCCTCATTGACAAGCTCCGGCTTCACTACTGTACAGCGCAGCCTTGTAGCGCAGCAGTCCACGTCAGAGATGTTCTTCTTGCCGCCCAGTCCCTGTGTGATCAGCATGCTCTTCTCATCGCCTTCATTTCCCGCGCTTCCGTTTCCTCCGGCTCCAGTGCCCTGCTTTGCAAGATAATCCGCCTTTGTAAAGAGCTTCGTCTCGCCGTCGTCATCTTCTCGTCCCGGTGTCTTGAGATCCAGCTTTTTGATCAGAACAGAGAAGATCACATAGTAAAGGATAAAGTAAATAATACCAACCGGAATGATCATCAGCCAGCTCGTCTTCTCATTTCCCTGAAGGATACCGAACAGCAGCAGGTCCAGGAAGCCTCCTGAGAATGTCAGTCCCACAGCTATGTTCAGGATATGAGCGATCATATAAGCCGCACCAGCCAGCACTACCTGTACTACGAAAAGGATCGGTGCTACAAACAGGAAAGAGAACTCAAGAGGCTCTGTAATACCTGTCAGCATACATGCCAGCGCTGCTGAAAGAAGCAGACCGCCTGCCTGTTTCTTCTTCTCCGGCTTTGCACAGCGGTACATGGCAAGCGCAGCGCCAGGGAGTCCGAAGATCATGAAAATGAACTCGCCGGAGAAGTATCTTGTTGCGTCCGCGCTGAAATGAACCGTAGTCGGATCAGCCAGCTGGGCAAAGAAGATATTCTGTCCGCCTTCCACAATCTGTCCTGCAACCTCCATAGTTCCTCCCACTGCTGTCTGCCAGAACGGAAGATAGAACACGTGATGCAGACCAAAGGGGATCAGCGCACGTTTGATGATACCGAAGATCAGCGTTCCCAGATAACCGGTACCAGTCACCAGACCGCCCAGAGCGTAGATGCCGTTCTGGACTACCGGCCAGATAAAGTACATCAGGATACCAACGCCCACATAGGTAAGAGTAGAGATGATCGGTACAAATCTTGATCCTCCGAAGAAAGACAGGGCATTTGGCACCTGTATCTTGTAAAACTTATTATGCAGGGCCGCCACTCCCAGACCAACGATGATGCCGCCGAACACACCCATCTGCAGAGTCTGGATACCGCAGACGCTTACTACCGTACCACTGAGCACACCAGGCGCAAGGCTGCCGTCTGCAAGGATATCTCCCTGGACAATGAGCATACCGTTGATCGTAGCGTTCATGACGAAGAATGAGATCATCGCTGCAAGAGCCGCGACCTCCTTCTCCTTCTTCGCCATACCGATGGCTACGCCCACGGCAAATATAATGGGCAGGTTATCAAATATAATGCTTCCCGCCTTGCTCATGATGGTCAGCAGGGCGTTCAGGACTGTTCCGCTGCCGAGAATAGCTTCCAGTCCGTAGGTCTCGATAGTCGTCGCATTCGTGAACGAACTTCCAATCCCCAGCAGCAGGCCCGCTACCGGAAGGATAGCGATGGGGAGCATAAAACTTCGGCCGACTCGCTGTAGCACTCCAAAAATCTTGTCTTTCATAGTTTCTCCTCCTTTTTGAAAACTCTCATTATGGATACACGTGTATAGTTCTCTGACTGCAGATATAGAAAAAGCAGGTATAAACTGACTTTCGTACTCTGAAGATCTTCAGAAGAGGAATGTATAGTTTATGCCTGCTTACCAGTAACACACTATCACGTGTATTCAATTCACACCTTAAGTATAAACATCATCCGGCTGAAACGTCAACCCGAAATATTAACCTAAATTTCACAATTTTTTCTGTATAAATTTACTATAGTCATCTGTCTGCCCTGAAACTGTCTGTGGATTGGGGAGACGTTAATCCAGAATCTGAATTGCAGAATCCCCGTCTCCGCTGATTGAGAAACCGGTCTTTTCAAAGAAACCGATCATAAGCTCCAGGTATTGTTCCGGACCTGTATATCCCACCGGCGCAAGGCTGTATCCCAGAGGCGAACGGATCAGCGTCACCTGCTTTTTCCTGAGCTGATCAAGGATTTCCTTCATACAGACCGAACCATATCCCTTGCCCCGCAGATTGATATCCGTAACATAGAAGTCCATGATATTCGCCTTGAACTTACTTTCCAGAAAATATTCCAGATGGAAAACCTGCACTCCGTTCTCAAATACCTCTACATTTTCGCCCTTATAATGGAACTCAAGTATATGAGCACTTTTATCAGAAAGGGTAACGCCTCTGAAATAATCTTTTCTAACATACAACGGTATAGCCATAATTTCCGCCCTCCTTTAGCCGATAAAATTGCTTCTCACCGGCGTACACCGGCAAAAAGCAATTTCATACGTGCAGAACCAACACCGACGGCAGAGGATGGATCGCTATTTCACAGTCCAGCCGGCAAACAGATCCTCCTGATAAACCCCGGATTCTATAAGCTGTCTGAAAGAATCTACAACAATCGGCTTGTCTTCCTTATACGTAACGCCAAACCATTTATCTGATGTTCCAAGAACCTTTACTTTTACCTGACCGTTCTTAAGAAGTTCATCAATATAAATCGGGAGAAGATATTCTGCCTTTTCCGCATTTCCCTCAATATTCCTGAAAAACTCCGTAAACCCTTCTTCCAGAAGACCGATAAATTCCGGTGTAAGTCCCCACATGTTCATAGATACAAATGACTCGGCATCAACCGGTTTCAGTCCATTCTCCTCCTGGACCGCAGCGCCGTCCTCTGTCTTCACAATATTGGAAGTCTCATCCACACCTGTCAGGTAACCTTCGCCGTCCAGCTTGCAGATTCCTCTCGTCACACCGCCGTTTTCGCTCAACGTGTTCTTAAGAATGAATCCCGCCATACAATATTCGCTTTCTCTTCCCGGCGCATAGGAAAGCAGGAACTCATGAACTTTAACAAAAGCTTCTTTCCCATAATAGTCATCTGCATTGATCACGGCAAATGGTTCCTGGATGATCCCTTTACATGCAAGAACTGCCTGTCCGGTTCCCCAGGGCTTTTTCCTGTCTGCCGGAAGTTCGAATCCCTCCGGAATATCTGCCAGTTCCTGGAATGCATAGCAAACCTCTACGCCTTTTTCTGCAAGAAGTTTCTCTATTCTGTCACCGATCACTTCTTTAAAATCTTTCTCAATATCATGTCGGATAATAAACACAATCTTATCAAATCCTGCTTCAACCGCATCATGGATCGAGTAATCCATGATAATTTCACCCTTTGGCCCAACTGGCTCTAACTGTTTGATTCCCCCTCCAAATCTGGAGCCGATCCCAGCCGCGAGAATCACCAATGCAGTTTTGTTCATAGCTTTTCTCCTTTTACAATTCAAAAATATTTATGCCTGACCTGTCGATAAATGCTATATGGATCACCGAAAAACATACCAGAATACTTCGAATTTTCAGATGATCATACGACAGTGTAATTATATCAATCTTCTCCGGATTTTACAACATAAATGGAAATCAAATTCCCGGAAACACTGTATCTTCTCAGGATCTCCGGGAATCAATGAAATGCGGATAACAGGACTTGAACCTGCACGTCATGGACACCAGATCCTAAATCTGGCGCGTCTGCCAATTCCGCCATATCCGCCTGTGTACTTTTTTTCAAAACTCGCCGGCCTCATTCGGGCGTCAGACCGCTTCGGCATGAACTCAGAAAAAAATAGAACAAGCAAAACTGCTTGTCCTTTACTGAGCGTGCGGGGATTCGAACCCCGGACAACTTGATTAAAAGTCAAGTGCTCTACCACCTGAGCTACACGCCCATATTGATTTTCCCGGCTGCCCAGGATAAACTGGGCTAGCTGGATTCGAACCAGCGCATGCAGGAGTCAAAGTCCTGTGCCTTACCGCTTGGCGATAGCCCAATAAAGACTTATGTCTGACACTGCCTGCCAGTATGAATCTAAAGAAAAAAGGTGGGTAGTGGGACTCGAACCCACGATATCCAGAACCACAATCTGGCGCGCTAACCAACTGCACCATACCCACCATAACGAGCCTGGGGGGATTCGAACCCACGACCTACGGCTTAGAAGGCCGTTGCTCTATCCAGCTGAGCTACAGACTCT
>DXCZ01000106.1 GCA_019115765.1 Candidatus Mediterraneibacter stercoripullorum
ACATAATACATCTCCGAATCCCTGCGCAGCCTCGCGGAGCGTATATCAGATGGGGGATTGACACCCGCCACTGATACTGATTTGTCACTCACCGCCTATAGAGGCGGGAGTCATCCCACATCTGATATACAATATCATCTGACGTGTAGCATTCTCTGCGTAAATCCAGTTGAAAGCTGCACGTTTTTTATTTTTACTTTTTATGAGAAAAAGAGAAAGGAAGAAGATAATATGCCAAAGAACACATTTCAGGGATTCATTTTCGGACTGATCATGTCCTATGCCATGGCGTACGGCATGGAAGTCTATAATGTAGCGATCAGAGACGGCGTTGATCTGACCGCAGGAGGATTCAGCAACATGACAAACGCCATCTTCCTGGAAGCGCTGGAAGAAGCAGTTTTTATGGGTCTGATCGTCCTTCTGATATCCAGTCTCTGGGGGAACCGTCTGGGAGCAGCCATCGGTGCAAGACACTGTAACCCGGAGAAGGACAATCCTTACATATGCCGTCTCATGCGCCAGGCCGGAACCATAGCCGTCATGTGTCCGACCATGAGCCTTGTGGCGTCTGTTCTGTTCAACATCATCCTGGGAGACTCCTCTGTCATTCAGCTTCCGGCCATCTGGATCGGAACACTGCTGAAGAATTTCCCGATGGCGTTCTTCTGGAACATGTTCGCCGCGGCGCCGTTTACGCACTGGCTGTTCGGGAAGATCTTTCGAGAGCAGGGGTGAATGGCTGTTCAGTTGTTTCCGGGGGGCCGCTGTAAAGGGGCTGTGTTGTCCCGGCGGCCACGCTCTCGCTCGGAGCATAGCGCAGCGGACACATAAGGCCGCAAAGGACGCGGCCTAAATGCCGGCGCTCTGCTACGGGCCTTCGTGACAACACAGCCCCTTTACAGCTAGATACCGGGAACAACTGAACAGGCAGAAACGCATTGGCGCGGCTTGGGGATCTTACCATTTGTAAGAATCCCAGGCCGCGCCAGTTTATATTCTGGTCTGTTTAGACAATAGCATTTCCGATTTGACCAGCGCAGGCAGCGGGGCGGACGGCGGGATGAGCCTTGCCGGATGTGTTCAGTGAGAAAACGCTATTGCGCTAAACAGCCATCGCCTCTTTCATGGACTTCACATATTCGCCCACGTATTTCGGCGCATCAGCTCCGTATTTTTCCAGCAGTTTTATAATAGCAGATCCCACGATCGCCCCATCGGAGACAGCAGCCATCTTCGCAGCCTGCTCCGGGGTGGAGATGCCGAAGCCTATGGCGCATGGTACGTCTGTATTCTGGCGGATGATGTCTGTTATGGCTCCCAGGTCCGTCTTGATCTCGCTTCTGACGCCGGTCACTCCCAGACTGGATACCACATAGATGAATCCCTCTGCTTCTTTTGCGATCATGGCGATACGGTTCTCGGAAGTAGGCGCGATCAGTGAGATCAGATCCACGCCGTATTTCCGGCAGATAGGAAGAAACTCTTCTTTCTCCTCGTAGGGCACATCGGGCAGGATCAGACCGTCAATGCCGATCTCGCTGCAGGTGGAGATGAACCGTTCAGATCCATAGGAGAAAACAACATTTGCATAAGTCATGAACACCATGGGGATCTTCACGTCTTTGCGAAGCTCCCGCACCAGGTCAAAGATCTTATCTGTGGTCACGCCGCCATTCAGAGCACGGATATTAGCTGCCTGGATCACCGGCCCTTCTGCTGTAGGATCAGAGAACGGGATACCAAGCTCGATGAGGTCCGCTCCGTTTTCCACAGCAGCGCGGACAACAGCAGCCGTTGTCTCCAGATCCGGGTCGCCGCAGGTGATAAATGGAATGAATGCTTTTCCGTTTTCAAATGCTTTTCTTATATTATTCATGGATATCCTCCCCTCTGTATCGCGCAATAGCAGCGCAGTCCTTGTCGCCTCTGCCGGATATTGTGATCACGAGGATCTGATCCGGCGTCATCTCCGGCGCGATCTTCACTGCGTGAGCAACCGCATGGGCCGACTCAATGGCCGGAATGATTCCCTCTGTCCTTGCCAGATACTCAAATGCATTTACGGCCTCATCATCTGTGACAGGCACATACTCGGCTCTTCCAATGTCATGCAGATATGCGTGCTCCGGTCCTACACCGGGATAGTCCAGTCCTGCGGAAATGGAATAGACCGGAGCGATCTGTCCATATTCATCCTGGCAGAAGTAGGATTTCATGCCGTGGAAGATGCCCACTCTCCCGGTATTAACTGTTGCCGCAGTCTCAAATGTATCGATTCCTCTTCCTGCCGCCTCACAGCCGATCAGCCTTACATCTTTATCTTCGATGAAATGATAGAAGCTTCCGATAGCGTTGGAGCCTCCGCCCACACAGGCCAGAACCGCGTCCGGGAGCCTTCCTTCCTTTTCCAGGATCTGTTCCTTGATCTCCTTAGAGATCACGGCCTGGAAATCACGCACGATCGTCGGGAACGGATGGGGCCCCATAACAGAGCCAAGGCAGTAATGCGTATCGCTGATCCGGGACGTCCACTCACGCATTGCCTCAGAAACCGCGTCCTTCAGCGTAGCTGTTCCTGATTTCACAGGGATAACCTCGGCACCCAGCAGACGCATACGGTACACATTGAGTGCCTGTCGGATGGTGTCCTCCTCACCCATAAATACTACACACTCCATTCCCATCAGTGCGGCCGCTGTGGCCGTGGCAACACCGTGCTGTCCGGCTCCGGTCTCGGCGATCAGACGTGTCTTTCCCATCTTCTTCGCCAGAAGCGCCTGACCAAGTACATTATTGATCTTGTGGGCTCCGGTGTGGTTCAGATCCTCTCTCTTGAGATAAATCTTCGCGCCGCCCAGATCTCTCGTCATCTTCTCCGCATAATACAGCCTGGAGGGTCTGCCCGCGTATTCATTCAAAAGTTCCGTAAGCTCCCGGTTGAATTCCGGATCCTTCTTGTAATAATTATATGCTTCTTCCAGTTCGATCACAGCATTCATCAGTGTTTCGGGGATATACTGCCCGCCGTGAATGCCGAAGCGTCCGTTTGGGTTCGTCATAGTCTTTCTTCCTTTCTCACGGCATGGACAAATGCCGCCATTTTGCTTTTATCTTTCTGTCCTTCTGTCTCGATTCCCGAGCTTACATCCACCCCGCAGGGCTTCAGCCGCCTGACCGCCTCTCCTGCGTTGTCCGGATCCAGGCCGCCTGCCAGGAAATAGGGTCTCTTCATATCACTCAGCAATTTCCAGTCAAATGCAGTGCCTGTACCGCCGGAGCCAGAGTCCAACAGAATGTAATCCGCACTGCTGGCTTCCGCTGCCCGGATATCCTCCTCCGAGTCAATGCGGAATGCCTTGATGACCGGCCGGTCCGTCAGCTCCCTGAGCCTGTGGATATAATCCTCATCCTCTCCTCCATGGAGCTGTGCCAGATCGATGATCCCGTCGTCCAGAAGACCGGCGATCACCTCCGGGGCCTCTCTTACGAATACACCGACTGTCTGGATCCCGGGGAGCAGCATTTCCTTCAGTTCCCGTGCCCTGCACGGCGGTACATATCTTCTGCTTCCAGGAGCGAAGACAAATCCGATATAGTCAGGCTTAAGCTCATTTGCCGCCTCAATGTCACAGACCCGGGAGAGACCGCACAGCTTGATCCTGATATAAGTATTGCTCCTGATATGGGCATCAATCCTGATATGGGTATCCGGGGAATCGCTTTTCCCACCGGAACCGCCTGTCCCGACGGTCTGCTCCTGCTCCTTAGGTTCCATCACAGATCACCTCTCAGTTCCCTGAGCCGGGATTTCTTATCCGGGGCGCGCATGAGGGCCTCACCCACCAGCACAGCATCCGCCCCGCTCCTGCGCAGAGCCGCCACATCCTCCGGTCCGCTCACGCCGCTCTCGGAGATGAACAGCACATCCTCCGGAACAAGTTCTCTCAGCCTTCTGCTGTTCTCTGTGTCAACAGTAAAGTCCTTCAGGTTCCTGTTGTTGACGCCTATCATCCTGGCTCCAGATCTCAATGCCATCCGGATTTCTTCTTCATCATGGGTTTCCACAAGCGCTGACATACCCAGTATATCACAGATTTCAAGATATTCGCGAATCTGTTTTTCGCTGAGGATAGAACAGATCAGCAGGACCGCCGAAGCTCCCAGCGCCTTCGCCTCATAGATCATATATTCATCTACTGTAAAGTCCTTCCGCAGACAGGGAATCCTGACTTCCGATGCGATCTCCTCCAGATACCGGTCACTGCCCAGGAACCATTTCGGTTCTGTCAGGACAGAGATACAGGCCGCTCCTGCCGCCTCATACTCCCGGGCGATCTGCAGGTACGGGAAATCCGGTGCGATCAGTCCCTTGGAGGGGGAGGCTTTCTTACACTCACAGATAAAGGAAATGCCCGGTTTCTTCAATGCCTCTTCAAAGTCAAACGCCCCTTTCGGCAGAGCCATGGCACGTCTCTTCATCTCCTCCGCAGGCACTTTTCTCTTCGCCTCTTCCGTCCGCTCCCTGGCATAGTCCGCCAGCTGATCCAGAATAGTCATGCTTCCACCTCCGGACGGTTGCTGATGTCGATCAGCTTCTCCAGCGTCTCAAGGGCTTTGCCGGAGTCGATCAGCTCGGCAGCAAGTGCGATCCCGTCCTTCATGCTGTCTGCCTTTCCTCCAATGTAAAGGGAAGCTCCGGCGTTCATCAGGACTGCGTTTCTCCGGGGCCCTTTCTCTCCGCCTAATACGGATCTTGTGATAGCCGCATTCTCTTCAGGCGTGCCTCCGGCCAGATCTTCTTTTGTGCAGCGTTCCAATCCGAACTGCTCCGGGGTGATGACATAGTTCTTCACCCATCCGTCCTTGATCTCACAGACCGTTGTAGGCGCACTCATGGAGATCTCATCCAGCTTCTCCTGCCCGTACACGACCATTCCTCTCTTTACTCCCAGACTGATCAGCACCTGCGCAAGAGGCTCTACCAGATATTCGTCATATACGCCGAGCAGCTGCATGGACGGTGTGCCCGGGTTGGTCAGAGGACCAAGGATATTGAACACGGTACGGAATCCCAGCTCCTTCCGGATGGCTCCCACATATTTCATGGAAGTATGGTATTTCTGAGCGAAGAAGAAACAGATCCCGGCTTCCTTCAGCAGTTCTACACAACGCTCCGGGCTCTGCATGATATTTACACCCAGAGCTTCCAGACAATCCGCTGTTCCACACAGAGATGAAGCTGCCCGGTTGCCGTGCTTCGCAACCTTCATGCCGCCTGCTGCCGCTACCAGTGCCGAAGTAGTGGAAATGTTGAAGCTGTACGCATTGTCACCTCCTGTTCCCACGATCTCGAACACTTCCATCCCGGTCTCAACCTTAACTGCATGGGATCTCATGGCCTCCGCGCAGCCTGCGATCTCATCTGTCGTCTCCGCCCTGGCGCTCTTCGTGGAAAGGGCCGCCAGGAAGGCCGCGTTCTGAGTAGGAGAGGTCTCGCCGCTCATGATCTCATTCATTACGGTGTATGCTTCGCTATAGGTAAGGTCTTCTTTATTTACAATTTTTTCGATTGCTTCTTTGATCATGTCTGAAATCTCCTTTTCCGACTATTTTTATTTTTTTAGATTGCTTTATCTTTCACATCCTGTAATCAATGGACACCGGCCTCTCCAGAAAATTCCGCAGCATAGTCCTTCCGTCCGGCGTCATGATGGATTCCGGATGGAACTGGACGCCGTAGATGGGATATTCTCTGTGGCTGACAGCCATCACTTCCCCGTCCTCCGTCACTGCAGTTACCTGAAGCTCCTCCGGGATCGTGTTTTCATCTGCTGCCAGGGAATGATACCGGGCCACCGGCGCCGTCTCCGGGCATCCCTGGAACAACGGGCACTTCCTGTCAAACCGGACCATGGACTGCTTGCCGTGCATCAGTTCCTTCGCATAAGTGACAACCGCTCCAAATGCAGAACAGATTGCCTGATGTCCCAGGCACACACCCAGGATCGGGATATCCGCACCCAGTTCCTTTACCACCGGAATAATAATCCCCGCATCCTCCGGCCTTCCCGGGCCTGGAGAAAGGATGATCCGTTCCGGGCACATTTCCCGGATCTCATCTACTGTCATCTCATCATTGCGGATGACCCGGATATCCGGATTGATCTCTCCGATCATCTGATACAGGTTGTAGGAAAAGCTGTCATAATTATCAATCAAAAGGATCATAAGTCCACCTCCTCTGCAAGCTTCAGTGCATTTACAACAGCCTTTGCCTTGTTAATGCACTCTTCATATTCCTTCTCCGGCACCGAATCCGCCACGATGCCTGCGCCGGAACGGACAAATACTTTCCCGTTTTTCTTATATGCGATCCGGATGGCAATGCATGTATCCATGTTTCCGGTAAAGTCAATGTATCCAATGGCTCCGCCATAAATCCCCCGCTTGTTGTCCTCCAGTTCGCCGATGAGCTGGCAGGCACGGATCTTGGGCGCGCCGGAGAGTGTCCCCGCCGGAAGAACCGCCTCCACTGCGTCCAGGGCGTCGAACTCTTCCCTGATCTCCCCGCGCACTGTGGAACCGATATGCATCACATGGGAGTACCTCTCGATGGAGTGCAGCGTTTCCACCTGCACAGTGCCGAACCGGCTGACCTTTCCCAGATCATTTCTTCCCAGATCCACCAGCATATTATGCTCAGCCAGTTCCTTCTCGTCTGCCAGCAGCTCCGCCTCCAGAGCCATATCTTCCTCTTCCGTCTTTCCCCTGGGCCTGGTTCCCGCCAGAGGAAATGTGTGGAGCACGCCGTTCTCCAGCTTTACCAGTGTCTCCGGCGAAGCCCCTGCCACTTCCACATCCGTACCTGAGAAATAGAACATATAAGGAGAGGGATTGATGGTCCGCAGTACCCGGTATGTGTTCAGCAGGCTCCCCTCAAATGGAGCGGACAGCCGATTGGACAACACGATCTGGAAGATATCTCCCTCCCGGATGTAATGCTTCGCCTTCTCCACCATACTGCAGTAACGTTCCCGGTCAAACAGGGGCGTCACTTCTCCCAGCAGATGTCCGGCCGGTTCCTTTTTCTTTTCCCCGTTTCTCAGCAGATCCGCCATCTGTCTCAGTTCCCGCACCGCCCGGTTGTACCCAGTTTCCGGTTCATCCAGAGAAATATTTACGATCAGGATGATCTTCTGCCGGAAGTTGTCAAAGGCAATGACCTTGTCAAAGAGCATCAGATCCGCGTCCTTAAATCCTTCTGTATCTTCTACCTTGCACCGCACCGCAGGCTCGCTGTAGCCCAGATAGTCGTAAGAGAAATATCCTACAAGCCCTCCGGTAAAAGAAGGCAGATAGTCGAACCGGGGACTTTTGTAATGATCCAGGATCTGCCTGAGATATGCAGACGGGTCATCCGTCTTCACCTTAATGTTTCCCACTTTCATCTCCCCGTCCATGCAGGTGATCTCCTGCTTCGGGTCGTATCCAAGGAATGTATATCTTCCCCATTTGTCATTTGCCACGGCTGATTCCAGCATGTAGCAGTGGGTGGATACATTTTTCAGTATCCTCATGGTCTCGATGGGTGTGGTGAAATCCGAAAGGATCTCGCAGCTGACGGGAACCACATCATACGTGCCCTGGGCCGCGATCCTTCTGACTTCATTCAGATCCGGTAAAATCTTCATTGTCTGTACCTCCTTGTAAGTCTGCTGATTTCTTCGGACAAAGGAAAAGCTCCTCTGACCTGATCCTGTCAGAGGAGCCTTTCTTTTTGAGGATAAAAAAACGTCCCTGACAGAAATAAATATATGATCTGTCAAGGACGAATAACGTACAATTCAACACTATCCGCGGTGCCACCTTGAATTCACAGGAATGACCCTGTGCACTTAGCAGGATACCAGCATATCCCCGGCAACTGACGTATGCCCACACGTTGCAGAATACTCTGTGATCTCTCACATTTGACTGCACCCTCCGCGGTCCATTTGACAACTTGTTTCTCACCTGATCTCAGCTACACAGGCTCTCTGTAAAGGCATCATTGCCGTTATCTCCGCTTCAACGGTTTAGCATATTAAATTTTTTATCATACTAACACTTACCGGCGAGAAATGTCAAGCATTTTTTCCGTAGACATCTCTTTTTTTATATGATACTATATCCCCAGTACACAAAAATGTTTCCTTCATACAGATGTAAAGAACGGAAATGCGATAAGAAATCAGAGGATACGAAAGGATAAAATCATGGAATTTACATTTACCGAACTGTTCTGGCTGCTTCTGATCTATTCCTTTATCGGATGGGTCATAGAAGCTGTGGTCGGGACGATCAAAAACAGAAGATTCACCAACCGGGGATTCTCCACCGGACCGTTCTGTCTCGTCTACGGCGTTGCCGCAGTACTGATGACGCTTACTTTATCAGAACTCATGGACAGCCCCGGCTTCCAGTTCATCGGATGCGGAATCCTGGCTACTGTTGTAGAGTGGATCACCGGAAAATCCCTGGAACTTGTAAACCGAAGAAAATGGTGGGATTATTCCAATAAGAAATTCAACTTCGACGGATATATCTGTCTCCAGTATACACTTCTCTGGGCAGTACTGGACATTATCACACTGCGGTATGGAAATGTATTCTTCATGTTTCTGTATAATCTGATGCCGGAACTGCTGCGGATGATCCTGGTCTGGGTCCTTACCGGATATCTTGCTCTGGACTTTGCCGTCTCTCTGGCAGCGGTGCTCCACCTTCGCAGAGGGACAGGGGCAGTGCGGGAAAGACATCCGTCAAACCGGTTCATCGCAGGGGTCAGTCGTGTCAGTCTCTCTCTGATCGGTTTTGTAGAACGTCGTATGGCCCGGGCTTATCCGGTCATCGAGGAACGGACGGAGGAGATCCTGAAGGAAGGAAAATTCGCCGAGGGCTGCGGCTTCTACAAGCTGTTCTGGCTCTTCCTGATCGGCGCGCTTCTCGGTGATATCACGGAAACCATCTTCTGCCGGCTGACGTCCGGCGTATGGATGAGCCGCAGCAGCCTTGTTTGGGGCCCGTTCAGCATTGTGTGGGGAATCGCGATTGCTGTAGCCACAGCCCTTCTGTACAAGGACAGAGACAAGCCGGACCGGCATATCTTTTTCATCGGCGCCTTCCTTGGCGGAGCCTATGAATATGTCTGCAGTGTTTTCACAGAGATCGTATTCGGACAGGTCTTCTGGGATTACAGCAAGATTCCCTTCAACCTGGGCGGAAGAGTCAATCTTCTCTACTGCTTCTTCTGGGGAATCGCCGCGGTTGTATGGATCAAAGGCTTATATCCTTATTTTTCCCGCTGGATCGAAAAGATTCCAAAGATCGCCGGATATATTTCCACCTGGATTCTGGTAGTATTCATGGCCGCGGATATCCTGATCTCTTCGGCCGCTCTGATCCGCTACAGCGAACGGGCGGGAGGACCTGCCGCCGACAGCGGATGGGAACAGATCATCGACAACAACTTCGATGATGAAAAAATGGAGCGGATCTATCCTAACGCAAAGGCACGGTGATTTTTGTTCAGTTGTTCCCGGAAGGCCGCTGTCAAGGCGCTATACAGTTGGATGGCTTTCCGCCCACAGCTTATCTGCCGTCGGTTTCCAGTTCTTTGCGTAGGGAACACATTTCTCACAGAGCTCATCCACACTCTCCGGATCCTGATAATCTGTATTGACAGCTCCTGTGTCTTTCACGATTTCTCTGATTCTGCCCGGATTCTCCAGCATGGGGCATGGTCTCAGGTGATTGCTGTTGAAGGGCTGGTTGTCATGATATGCCTGGAAGATAGGGCTTCTCAGCGCATCCAACAGAGACGTATCATGGATATTCACATTGGAGTAATGGATAAATACACAGGGTTCCACATCACCTTTCGCATTTATATGCAGGTACCTTCTTCCTCCGGCAATACATCCGCCCACATATTCCCCGTCATTCTGGAAATCCATTCCGAAGATCGGCTTCGTATTCCGGAACTCGCGGATCCTGTGATACATGGCTTCTCTCTGCTCCGGAGTCGGCAGAAGGTCTGTCACTGCGCCGTGTCCTACCGGCATATAGTGGAAGTACCATACAAAGAGCGCTCCGCTCTCGATCATCATATCATAAAAAGCTTCGCTGCTTACATCTTCAAAGTTCTGGCTGGTATAGCATACAGATATTCCAAAGGGCAGCTTATGCTCCTTCATCAGTTCCATGGCATGGCGGACTTTATGATATACTCCGTCTCCGCGGCGTCCGTCGTTTGCCTTTTCAAAGCCTTCCAGGCTGATGGCGGGGACGAAGTTCTTCACTCTCAGCATCTCCTGGCAGAACTCTTCGTCGATCATCGTTCCGTTGGTAAATGCAAGGAACTCGCAGTCCGGATGCATCTCGCATATCTTGAAGACATCTTTCTTACGAACAGTAGGCTCGCCGCCGGTGTAGATATACATATATGTTCCCAGTTCTTTTCCCTGACGGACGATAGAATCAATGTCCTCCAGGCTCAGATTGTACTGATGTCCGTACTCCGCCGCCCAGCACCCGGTACAGTTCAGATTGCAGGCTGTGGTAGGATCCAGCAGAATAGCCCAGGGGATATTGCAGTTGTATTTTTCTGACATCTCATTCTGGGTCGCACTTCCTTTCAGGCTGGCATTTGTGATAAAGTTCTGGAAAAAGGCTCTGCGCACACCCGGATCCAGATCGTAAAGTCTCAGGATCAGCTGATACCAGTTGTTTTTCTCTTCAATAGACTTCCGGATTGCATTTCTCTGACTGGTATACCAGTCCTTCGGCATAAACCGGTCTACGAACGCCATCAGTTTGGGGATATTCTCCTCCGGATTTCCCTCAAGAAAATTAAGCGCCTGATTAACTGTAAATTCCTGCATTGTCTCTTTGATCGTCTTTCC
This sequence comes from Candidatus Mediterraneibacter stercoripullorum, assembly GCA_019115765.1. Lineage (GTDB taxonomy): Bacteria > Bacillota > Clostridia > Lachnospirales > Lachnospiraceae > Mediterraneibacter > Mediterraneibacter stercoripullorum. Next base: position 10,947 of record DXCZ01000106.1, read on the forward strand.
CATTGGTAACTCCGCCTTTCTTTTCTTCTGTAATATTTTTATTCATTCTTCTGTCAGACAGACCCTTGGATCTGCCTGACAGGCAGATGATCATTTGTTTAAGATTTCCATAAATTCTTCACCTGTAATAGTCTCTTTGTCATAGAGATAGTCAGCCAGCTCATCCAGCTTCTTTCTGTTTTCCTCCAGGATGCGGACTGCTTTCTGATGCTGCTTTTTCACCAGATCCACCACCTGACGGTCTATCTCCGCCTGGGTCTCCGCCGAGCAGCTAAGAGAAGTATCTCCGCCCAGATACTGGTTCGTCACATTCTCCATGGCAACCATATCGAAATCCTTGCTCATACCGTATCTGGTGATCATAGCTCTTGCCAGCTTGGTCGCCTGCTCAATATCATTGGAAGCGCCTGTAGATGCAGAATGGAATACGATCTCTTCCGCTGCCCTTCCTCCGGTCAGTGTGGCGATCTTGTTCTCCAGCTCCTCCTGGTTCATGAGGTAATGATTGCCTTCATCCACCTGCATGGTATAACCGAGGGCTCCGGATGTACGGGGTACGATCGTGATCTTCTGAACCGGGGCCGAATTAGTCTGCTTTGCTGCCACCAGTGCATGACCGATCTCGTGATACGATACAACCTTTTTTTCCTGATCTGTGAGGATGGCATTTTTCTTCTGATATCCGGCGATGACCACCTCGATACTCTCCTCAAGATCGGACTGTGTCACATATTTCCGGTTCTCTCTTACTGCTCTCAGGGCCGCTTCATTTATAATATTGGCAAGCTCTGCTCCGGACGCTCCGGATGCCATCCTGGCGATAACGCTGAAGTCCACGCTCTCATCCATCTTAACTTTCCTTGCATGTACCTTCAGGATATCCTCCCTGCCCTTCAGATCCGGCAACTCTACCGGAACCCTCCGGTCGAATCTTCCCGGCCTGGTAAGGGCCGGATCCAGGGACTCGGGGCGGTTGGTCGCCGCAAGGATGATCACGCCGTTGTTTGTCTCAAATCCATCCATCTCTGTCAGCAGCTGGTTCAGCGTCTGCTCCCGCTCGTCGTTGCCGCCTATACGTCCCTCACGCTTCTGTCCGATGGCATCGATCTCATCGATAAATACGATACAGGGAGCTTTTTCCTTCGCCTGTCTGAACAGATCACGGACTTTGGATGCTCCCATACCTACGAACATTTCCACGAATTCCGAACCGGACATTGAGAAGAAAGGAACATTTGCCTCACCGGCAACCGCCTTGGCCAGCATGGTCTTTCCTGTTCCAGGCGGTCCTACCAGGAGGACGCCCTTGGGCATGGATGCTCCCACTTCTTTATATTTTCCCGGATTGTGGAGGTAATCCACGATCTCCGACAGATTTTCCTTTGCCTCATCTTCTCCCGCCACATCAGAAAACTTGATTCCTTCCGATGACTTCACATATACTTTTGCATTGCTCTTTCCCAGTCCGAAGATCATGGAGTCCGGACCTCCGCTTGCCCTGCTCATAAGCTTCTTGGACATATACTGCCCGATTCCGATAAAGATCGCGATAGGCAGTACCCACGACAGGATAAATGTCAGCAGGGGCGATGCCTGCTCGATGATCTGACCGGAAAATTCCGCGCCGGAATCATAGAGCCGCTCTGTCATCCCCGGATCGTCTACCATACCGGTCTTATAAACCTGATCTTCATCTGTATTGGTAAAAATAATTTCATTTTCCTGCTGATTGATCTGTACGAGACCAATCTCTTTATCCTCCGTCATCTCCATGAACGTATCGTAGCCGACTTCCTTGATCTGGCGCTCCGCCGCCCACGGCATAAACATAAAGTTAAACAGCAGCAGGATGATGATCACGATCACATAATAATAAATCAGTGGTTTCCTTGGTTTCTTGACTTCCTGCATTTATGCATCCTCCTCCTGGTTTTTTACACCCTTTGATTTTTCAATATCATTCTTTCTGTCAAGGGCTGACAGCACAGAGAGCATTGCCTGCTGCACAGCAAGCGTAGCAAAATCCATAGCGAACTCCGCATACAGCATATCTGTTTCTTTCTCGTCCTGTTCGGGGCTGCTCTCCTGTGAATGCAGAGCCTCCATGACAGGGCCTTTCATCAGTTCTTCCGTCTTTTTCCTGTAGTCAAGCTGCGCCTCCGCCAGCTTTGCCACAGCTCTGGACCGGCAGTTCTTCACTTTCTCTTCCAACAGAAAAGTATTCTCTTTATATTCATCCGCCGCTTTCTGCAGAGTCTCATGGATCCTTTTTCTGTTATTCTCCTCACAGACCCGGATCCTGCACTGAAGCTTTCCATACTGCTCACCCATCTCATACAGCTTAACGGCAAACACACTGTTATTCATTTCCATAAAAGGCTCTCCTCCTTCCCGTAGTCTGCTCCTGAAAAAGCCGTTTTATAATTGCTTACAATTTTTATATAGCAGAAAAAATTAAACTTTTCGACTCGCAATTTTTTAAATCTGTATTTACAAAATCGGGGATTTGTAAAGATTTTTTACACATTTAAGAGAATGTAAGAACAGATCGGAAAGTTTATAATTCAAGACTCGCTTGCGAGTCTTGGCGCGGGATTCGGGTCAGCTTTAGCTGACATAATACATCTCCGAATCCCTGCGCAGCCTCGCGGAGCGTATATCAGATGGGGGATTGACACCCGCCACTGATA
>DXCZ01000107.1 GCA_019115765.1 Candidatus Mediterraneibacter stercoripullorum
TTCTTATATTTCTGTAATATGTCAGGCCTCCGACTTGCAGTGGAAGACAGAAAAGCAGATGCGGTTGCCCACCTAGCTGTGGCTAGGAGTCAAAATACAGGACCGGCATTTTGGGTAACTACTAAAGATAAGGGCGGTCGTCTTGCACGGCCGCTTTTCTATTCAGCAAGAAAGTCAATCAGGATTGCCATTAAAGGATAAAAGAAAGTTCTTGAAACAGGATCTCTGGCGCGGGAGTGTTATGGAAAATGGAAAACAGGAATCAACTGAAAAAGAAAGTATTTAAGGTCATAAAGACGGTCAGTTCTCATCATACCGGTGCATATGCGGCTCAGGCGGCGTATTTTTTTGTGCTGTCTCTGATCCCTATTTTTTGGCTGCTTCTCACCATGGTCCAGTTTACTTCGATAACGATGGTGGATGTGCTTCAGGCGGTGCTGCAGGTTTTCCCCGAATCTGTGGCACCTTTGATCCGCAGTATTCTGGTTCAGGTATATACTCAGTCGGGAGGTATGATTCCGCTGACTGTTATCATAGCACTGTGGTCTGCGGGCAAGGGGGTTCTGTCTGTGACATCGGGGCTGAACTGTATCTATGCAAATACCGAGACGAGAAACTATCTGTATCTGAGACTCAGGGCTTCTCTTTATACGGTAGTATTCCTTCTGGCAATCATGCTCTCGCTGGTCCTGTCGGTCTTCGGAAACAGTATCAGTGCACTGCTGTATGAACATCTGCCGTTTTTGAGCAAGGTGGTAGATTTTATTATCCGGATCCGCACATTGGTAACATTGATTGTATTGACAGTATTCTGGGATTTGGTCTATAAGTTCCTTCCGAACCGGGGCAACAGGGCTAAGACAACGCTGAGGAGACAGCTTCCAGGGGCGCTGTTTACGGCCTGTGGATGGCTGTTGATCTCCTTTGTATTCTCGATATATTTGGATATCTTTACCGGATTTTCCAGTATGTATGGAAGTATGACTACCATCATCCTGGTCATGCTTTGGCTCTATGGGTGTATGTATATTATCCTTCTGGGTGGAGAACTCAACGCTCTTCTGGAAGGATTTGCAGATGATGAAATATCAGAGAGGAGATGACTCCTGCCTGTTCAGTACAGAACTGCGGTACTGGCCGGGGGTCATTCCCTCATTCTTTTTAAAGCAGGTGCAGAATGTACTTTCGCTTGTAAATCCCGTGCGGACAGAGATATCCTTCACAGGAATGTCAGGAGACCTGAGCAGAAACTTTGCCGCGTTGATCCTTGTGTTGATCAGATACTGGTGCGGGGTGAAGCCGGTTTCTGAGGCAAAGAGTCTGAGAAAGTAATAAGGACTCAGACCTGCTTTTGAAGCCAGCATTTCCAGAGAGATATTTTCATGAAAGTGGCGGCTGATATAGGAGGCCGTTTTCCAGATCAGAGCGCTGTTCAGTCCAGTGCTCTCTTTTTTTTCATCGGAGCCCAGAAAAGCATCCAGTATGGTTGTAATATCTCTGGAAACTTCCGGCTCCGGTATAAATGCAGATGTGCGGAAGAACTGCAGGATTTTCTCCAGAGAGAGAAGGGCGGAAGGATCAGAGAGGGAAAAGATCTGGCCTTTCCGGGCAGAGATTTCCTGAAAATAAGTTTTGGCCAATGGTCCGTCAAAATGAAGCCAGAGTGCTTTCCAGCCGTCTCCGCTTCTGTAACTGTGGGGCTGGTAGCAGTCAAGAAATACAAATTCGCCTGCATTTCCCCTACCGGAGAAGGCGCCGTTTTCTATTTCGCAGCGGCCTTCTTCTATATACATGAGCAGGTAGCTGTCAAACTGGTTTCTGCTGACAGCATACCCGGGGCTGTAACTGTAGCAGCCCGCCGAGAGGGGACAGAAATAGAGGGAGCGGGCAAGTCTGCCTGGGCTGTAGATATAATATTCCGAGCCGGAAGCAATCAGGGGTTCCTGGATATACATGGCGTTCTCCTTTCAAAACAGCCTGCATAAAAAACGGCGGAACCGTAATCGGCATGGAAATGCAGCTTTGTGAATGGTGCGGGCTGAGTTGTTACAAAGTTCTTCCTGTATTGTAGAAAATCCGGCGGGAAAATACAAGACGGGAGAGCAATTTTTCAAAATAACCGGGCAATTATAAGTAATGATTCCCGCTGTGGCATAGGGTACAATGATTATAATCACCAAAGCTGCAGAATCTATCTTGAGATAGCGGAAGAAGCAGCGGAAAAGAGGAAATGATGAAACCAGAATTATATTTTGAAGACAGAGATATGGAAATGGCAGGATTGGGAGAGCGGGCCTCTGTGCCGGATCTGGTGGGTGGACTGATCCTTCAGAACAATCTGGAGTTCCATCTGGATGAGGACGATGAGATCTATGAAGGGTATGGAAGATGCTTCAACTCCTACCCGTATCGTCAGTATTCCTGCTATACGAGGGAACTGAAGCGGGGGAGCGTTCGGACGGCTGTTCTGGAAAATGATTATCTAAAGGCTGTATTCCTCATGGAATACGGGGGCAGGCTCTGGGAACTTCTGGATAAGGAAAGTGGAAGAAATCTGCTCTATACCAATGATGTGCTGCAGTTCAGCAATCTTGCTGTCTGCAATGCCTGGTTCAGCGGGGGCGTGGAGTGGAATATCGGTGTGATCGGACATTCCCCGTTTACTACGGAGCCTTTGTTTACAGCTGTGACAGAAGTAGAAGGGACTCCGGTTCTGAGGATGTATGAGTATGAGAGAATCAGAGGTGTGACATACCAGATGGATTTCTGGCTGGGAGAAGAGGACCGCTTCCTGAACGCGAGGATGAGGATCAAAAATGATACACAGGAAGTCGTGCCTATGTACTGGTGGAGCAATATGGCGGTTCCGGAGTATGACGGCGGCAGGATCGTTGTTCCCGCCTCGAAGGCTTTTACCTTCCGGGACGGCGGGGTGTATAAAGATGATATTCCCATGGTAAACGGCGTGGATATCACCCGCTATCAGAATATCCCGGTGTCTGTGGACTATTTCTTTGATATTCCGGCGGAACAGCCGAAATACATCGCCAATGTGGACAGCAGCGGATTTGGTCTCCTTCAGATGTCCACAGCACGGCTCCGTTCCAGAAAGCTGTTTTCATGGGGGAAGAAGCCGGGAGGAAACCGCTGGCAGAAGTTCCTGACAAAAGACGGGGGAAATTATGTGGAGATCCAGGCCGGACTGGGCAAGACCCAGTACGGATGTATTCCCATGGCGCCTCATACGGCATGGGAATGGCTGGAAAGATATGGAGCAGTCCAGCTGACAGAGGAAGAAAACAGCGAAGAATTCGAAGGGCTCAGAGACCGGATCACACAGAAGATCACGTATATGCCCCAATTCCTGGAGATGGAGGATGTGCTTGAGAGGACAAAAGAGCAGGCGAGGAAACAGGCAGATCGGATCGTACAGAGCGGAAGCGGGTATGGAGAACTGGAAAATCTGGCAAGGAGAAGTGCCGGGGAAAGACCTGTGGAATCTCATCTGGATTTCGCATGGAACGGGGAGGAGAACGAGATAAAGATATGGAAGGAATTCCTTGAGACGGGCAGACTGGAAGATCCTGAACCGGCACAGAGACCGGCGGCATTTGTGACGGGAGAGTATTTCTTCGAGCGGCTGAAAGGCTATGTGGAAGAGTCGGAGGAGCATGCCGGATGGCATGCACATTATCAGCTGGGAATTCTTTATTTTCAGAAGAAGGACTATGAGCGGGCAGAGCTGGAGTTTCAGGCTTCGCTTGCAGAGGAGAAAACTGCCTGGGCATATCATGGGCTGGCCTCCTTGTATACGGTGACGGGAGAGAAGGAGAAAGCAAGCGAAGCGGTCAGCCGGGGTATCTGTCTGCAGCCGAAGGATCTATCTTACGTAAAAGAAGGATTCCGTCTGCTGATTATGAACGGCGGCTTTGAGCGTGCGCTTGAGATCTGGCCGCAGCTGGATGAATCCATCCGGAGAGAGGGCAGGATGAAGTTCTATTATATACAGGCGCTTGCAGAGAACGGGAAAAATGAGAAAGCCTACCGGATCCTGACGGAAAACGGAGGCCTCAGGGTGGACGATATCAGAGAAGGGGAGATATCTCTTTCGGATATGTGGAAAACACTCCGGAACAGACTTGGTTATGAGGATGAATCGGTTCCGGAACAGTTCGACTTCACGGCAATCTGAGAACGAGCAGACGGTAACAGTATCAGCTTGTATAAGATACGGCTTTTAGTATATAGCTTGCCTCTGTCCGGACACCCTGATATAATGAATACTGTTGATAAAGGCGAGGAGGAAAGAGCAATGTCTGATTATGTAATTACTACGGATTCCAATTCTGATGTGAGGCCTGAATTTATAAAAGAGCATCAACTTACGATTATTCCACAGTATTATGCATTTGGGGATACAGTGTATGGAGATGAACTGAATATGGAGCCGCACGAGTTTTATGAGACTATGAGAAAGGGAGAACTGCCCAAGTCAATGGCAAACAATCCTGCGGTGATTCGGGAACGGTTTGAGAAGATATTAAAAGAAGGAAAAGATATTCTGCATATCGCCTTTTCCAGTGCTTTGAGCGGCAGCTGCAATAATGTGATGATGACAGCCAATGAGTTGCTGGAAGAGTATCCGGACCGGAATATTATGGTCTTTGATTCCCTTAATGCATCGCTGGGAGAAGGCGTATCAGTCTACCGCGCAGTTGAACTCTGGAAAGCGGGGAAAACAATGCAGGAAGTATATGACATCCTGATGGAAGAGCGAGATCATGTGAATGTGTCATTTACTGTGAATGATCTGAATCACCTGCAGAGAGGCGGACGAGTTTCCAAAACAACGGCTGTGGTAGGAAGTCTGGTCAACATTAAACCGATCCTTACAGTGACCAGAGAAGGAAAGCTGGAGTCCGATGGAACAGTCCGGGGAAGAAAGAAGTCGCTGAAGACTCTGGTGACAAGGATGGAGAACTCTCTGGATCTGGAGCATTATGGGAAAGACAGGATGGTGTCGGTCCTTCACGGCGACTGTCTGGAAGACGCACAGCATGTGGCGGATATGGTGAGAGAGCTTGGCTTTACAAATATCGTGATCAATGATGTTAGCCCGAGTATCGGAACCCATGCGGGACCGGGAGTTGTAGGTCTGATCTCTTATGGGAAAGAAAGATAGAGCAGAATGACTGAGTTATAAAGAAGAAGCAGGTATTTTCCGGATTGCCGGATACCTGCTTCTTCTGTCAGGCTGCAGCCTGATCCCTTATTTTTATAACGTCGGCTTACAGCAGACCGAAGTCTGTCATTGCCTTTCTCAGCACTTCTCTGTGTGCGTCCTCGATCTCTGTCATCGGCATTCTCAGCGGTCCCACTTCTTTGCCCATCATGTTGAGAGCGGCCTTTACCGGGATCGGATTGACCTCACAGAACAGAGCGTTGCACATGGGGATCGCATCCAGCTGCATCTTACAGCTTCCGGCAGTGTCGCCTTCCAGATACTTGTAAACCATATCATGGACATATTTCGGAGCCACATTGGAGAGTACAGAGATGACACCGATTCCACCCAGTGACAGGAGCGGTACTACCTGGTCATCATTGCCGGAGTACAGATCAATATTGCCGTCGCAGAGATGCATGATCTCAGCGACTGTTCCGATATTTCCGGAAGCTTCTTTGACACCGACGATGTTGTCGACATCTTTTACCATGCGTGCCAGCGTTGCGGGCTGGATGCTGCATCCGGTGCGGCTCGGTACATTGTAGAGAATGGCCGGAAGCTTCACTTCATTACAGATTGCTGTATAGTGAGCGATCAGCCCGTTCTGTGTTGCTTTATTATAGTAAGGTGTTACGAGAAGAAGTCCGTCAGCTCCATCGGCCTCTGCCTGCTTCGAAAGCTCGATCGCTGTTGCGGTGCAGTTGGATCCGGTGCCGGCGATGACAGGGATGCGGTGATTGACTCTTTCCACGGTGAAACGGATCGCTTCACTGTGTTCTGCCTCTGTCATGGTAGCGGATTCGCCAGTGGTGCCGCAGATGATAATGGCGTCTGTGCCGCCTGCGATCTGTTCTTCCAGCATCTCATCCAGCTTGTCGTAATTAATCTCCAGATTTTCCTTCATTGGTGTGACAATGGCTACACCTGCGCCTTTGAAAATTGCCATTCTTTCTTCCTCCTTGAAAATGGTGAATAATAAAAGAAACGGCAAGATGCGCCGTTCCAAAATATACTTTTCCGTATAGATCAGATAGCTCTCCATCCTGCGATGACAGTCATGCCGCTCTTAACGTCATGCCCAAGGGTAAAGGCTCAGGCCTCTTTATCCTTTCGGCATCTTCCCCTTTCTGATGATTTCTTCTGTCCCTGATACATCCGTCATCCTACTCATGAAAAATGCGACCTCTATCTACGTTTCTGTATTTATTGAAATCATAACACCGCCGTATGGGGATGTCAACCGATTTGAAGTCCATTTTTGTAAAACTCTGAACTCTTTGACATTTCCTTTATATTATGATAAGCTGAAAGTGCTTCAAAGTGTAAATGACAGAACTTCATTTGCACTTTTTTTACGGAATTTTAAATACAACGATATTTATGTTTATCCAAGAAAGGAGAGCCGCTGTGATTACTATCAGTAATTATGTGAAAGCCAGTACGCTTCAGGAAGCGTATGAGCTGAATCAGGCGCGCAGCAGCCGCATCATGGGCGGAATGATGTGGATGCGCCTGGGGAATGCCAGAGTTAAAACACTGATCGATCTGTCCGGATTGGGGCTGGATCGGATCGAGGAGACAGATCATGTGATCCGCATCGGAGCTATGTGTACGCTTCGTCAGCTGGAGCAGCATGAAGGATTAAAAGAACTGTTTGGGAATGGGATCGCGGAGTCCGTCAGCCATATTGTCGGCGTGCAGTTCCGCAATCAGGCTACTGTAGGCGGGAGCATTTACGGACGTTTCGGATTTTCTGATGTGCTCACGGCGCTGCTTGCCCTGGATACGTTTGTTGAGCTCTACGATGGAGGGATCGTCCGTCTCTCAGAATTCGTGAACCGGAAGCCGGACAAGGACATTCTGATGACAGTGATCATCCGGAAGGGGAAGAGAAGCTTCAGATATGAATCTGTCAGACAGACAAAGACAGATTTCCCTGTTCTTGCATGCGCTGTAGTAACAGGGATCGTACATGGAAAAGAGACATGGTATTTCTCCATCGGAGCACGTCCGATGAAGGCTGCTCTTTTGGAGAAGAAATGGGAGATACCGGATGATGCTTCGGAGGAAATGATCAGAGACTATGCCAGACAGGTGGCATCTGAATTTACATATGGAACAAATATGCGGGGCAGTGCAGAGTACAGACAGCATCTGGCGGAGGTTCTGGTCTGTCGGGCGATGCGTTCGATCTTAGCGGAGGGGAGATAGATGGAAGTACGTTTTGTGTTGAATAAAAAGCAGGTCACCGCTGATGTGGGACCAGACAAGATCCTTCTGGATCTGCTCAGAGATCTGGGGTGCAAGAGTGTGAAATGCGGGTGCGAGACTACGAACTGCGGCCTCTGTACAGTATGGATCGATGGGAAATCACGGCTTTCCTGTTCTGTGCTGGCAGCAGGCATCGGAGGACATGAGATCACAACACTGGAAGGTGTGGAAGAGGAGGCAAGAGAATTTGGGAAGTTCCTTGCTGATGAGGGCGCCGAGCAGTGCGGCTTCTGTTCTCCCGGCTTTATCATGAATGTTCTTGCTATGTTCCGGGAACTGGAGGATCCGGATATAGATGAGATCAAAGAATATCTGGCAGGTAATCTGTGCCGCTGTACCGGATATATGGGTCAGCTCCGCGCTATCCAGAAGTATATGGCGGCGAAGAAGGAGGTGCAGGAATGAATAACAGGACAGACAGAATCGTTTCGGATGAGCTGGAACAGGGCGTCCGGATCGGACAGGAACCCAGCCCGGAGAACCGTATGCTGAAGACCGGAGTGGAACGCAGGGAGATGTCGGAACTTCATTATGTAAATCACCCTGTTGCTAAGGTGGATTCGGATGCACTTGTCACAGGAAGAGCTGTTTACACCAACGATCTTGCACCGGCAGACTGCCTCATCGTAAAACTGGTGAGAAGCCCTTATGCTCATGCTTTGATCAAAGAGATTGATACGTCAAAAGCAGAGGCGGTTCCGGGAATTGAATGTGTACTGACATACAAGGATTGTCCGGACAAACGATTTACACTTGCAGGACAGACTTATCCGGAGGCAAGTCCGTATGACCGCCTGATCCTGGATCAGAGAGTCAGGTTCGTGGGTGATCCTGCGGCGATTGTAGCCGGCACATCGGAAGAGGCTGTGAAGAAAGCCATGAAGCTGGTGAAGATCAAGTACGAGGTGCTGGAGCCGGTGCTGGATTTCCACACGGCAAAGGACAATCCTGTCCTGGTACATCCGGAGGAGAACTGGAGGAGTCTCTGTCAGGTAGGTGCGGATAATAAGAGAAATCTCTGTGCCCACGACGTATGCGGAGACGGGGATGTGGAAGCAGTGCTTGCCTCCTGCGATCATGTAGTTGACCGCGTTTATCACACAAAGGCGAATCAGCAGACTATGATGGAGACATTCCGTACATTTACATATATGGACGCCTATGGAAGACTGAATGTGGTATCTTCTACTCAGGTGCCGTTCCATGTGCGCCGGATCCTGGGAAATGCCCTGGATATCCCGAAGCATAAGATCCGAGTGATCAAACCCCGGATCGGCGGAGGGTTCGGTGCGAAGCAGACGGCAGTGTCTGAGGTTTACCCTGCAATTGTGACATGGAAGACAGGAAAACCTGCCAAGATCATATTTACCAGAGAGGAATCCATGATCGCATCTTCCCCGAGACATGAGATGGAGATGCATGTGCGTCTGGGGGCAGATAAGGAAGGGCATATCAAAGCCATAGACCTGTATACGCTCTCCAATACAGGAGCCTACGGAGAACACGGGCCGACTACAGTAGGGCTGTCCGGACATAAGTCTATCCCCCTTTACAGCAAGGCCGAGGCGTTCCGGTTTACATATGATGTAGTCTACACGAACCATATGTCCTCCGGTGCTTACCGTGGTTATGGAGCTACGCAGGGGATCTTTGCAGTAGAGTCGGCGGTCAATGAGCTTGCGCAGATGCTGGGGATGGATCCGACTGCTCTAAGAGCCATGAACATGGTGGAAGAGGGAATGGCCATGCCGGCTTATTATGGCGAGGTGTCGAAGAGCTGCGCTCTGGACCGTTGTATGGACAGGGCGAAGGAGATGATCGGATGGGATGAGAAATACCCATGCCGTGACATGGGCAACGGAAAAGTCCGGGGCGTCGGCGTGGCGCTTGCCATGCAGGGCTCCGGTATCTCTCATGTAGATACCGGATCAGTTGCGATCAAGGTCAATGACGACGGATATTACAGTCTGATGATCGGAGCTACAGATATGGGAACCGGGTGCGATACAATCCTGACTCAGATGGCGGCAGAATGCCTGGAGTGCGATATCAAAGACATCCTTGTCCATGGTGTAGATACAGATGTATCCCCGTACGATACCGGATCCTACGCCTCCAGTACAACCTATGTGACGGGAATGGCCGTAGTGAAGACATGTGAGACTCTCCGGGAGAAGATCTGTCAGCGTGGGGCAGAGTATCTGGGATGCTCTGCGGAAGATGTGATATTTGACGGGCAGAAAGTGACGAACATGAAGACAGGAGAGTCCATAACGCGAAGAGAGATCGGAAATAAAGTGATGAACTTTAACAACGAACCTCTTTCCGCCAGCGAAGCTTTCTCCTCACCTACATCACCGCCGCCGTTTATGGTCGGAATGGCAGAGGTTGAGATCGATAAGGAGACGGGAACCGCGGAAATGATCGACTATGTGGCTGTAGTTGATTGTGGAACCGTGGTGAATCCGAATCTTGCCCGTGTACAAGTGGAAGGTGGTATTGCCCAGGGAATCGGAATGGCTCTTTTTGAGGATGTTGTATACAACGAAAAGGGAAAGAATTACAGCAATTCCTTCATGCAGTATAAGATCCCCAGCCGTCTTGATGTGGGGACGATCCGGGTGGAGTTTGAGAGCAGCTATGAGCCAACCGGCCCGTTCGGCGCCAAGTCCATCGGAGAGATCGTGATCAATACGCCGTCGCCGGCGATTGCGGGGGCTATTCAGAATGCTGTGGGCGTAACTCTGAGAGAACTGCCCATGACAGCGGAGAAGATCTACCACGGTATGCAGGAGAACAGTGAAAAGAAGTAAATGCAGTTTCTAAGCCGCACCATGGCGGCACGAGACGCGGGAATAAATGCATATTTTAAATATTGCGGCAGACCGGCAGGTAAGGCACAGTGTATCATACACATGCCCGCCTGCCGGTCGTTGACTTGCCGGGGAAATCCCGCGTATAATGTTAATCAATATGGCACGGCGTTTTATACGCGGACAGATAACAATTCGGAGAAAGTATCAGGAGGCACATCAGGAATGGAAGAACGATGGTTCATCACCATGAAGAAAGCAGATTTCAATCATATCGCTGAAAAGTATCATATATCCCCCATCATTGCCCGGCTCATCCGGAACAGGGATGTGATCGGAGACGAGGCTGTTGATCTATATCTGAACGGAACGATAGCTGATCTTTATGACGGAATGCTGATGCAGGATATGGACAGAGCGGTGGACATCCTGGCGGAGAAGATACGGGAGGAGAAACGGATCCGCATCATCGGAGATTATGATATAGACGGAGTGAATGCCACATATATCCTGCAGGAAGGTCTCTCGGGACTGGGAGCGGAGGTGGATACAGATATTCCGGACCGGATCAGGGACGGTTACGGGCTGAACCGGATGCTGATCGACCGGGCTCTGGATGACGGCATTGACACCATAATAACCTGTGACAACGGGATTGCGGCGGCAGATGAGATCGCCTACGGCAAAGATCACGGACTGACGGTGATCGTGACAGATCACCACGAGGTTCCCTACATAGAGATGGGCGGGGAAAAGGAATATATCCTTCCGCGGGCGGATGCGGTAGTGGATCCTCACCGGGCGGACTGCAGGTATCCCTTCAAGGGACTCTGCGGTGCGGCAGTGGCCTACAAGCTGGTGGAAGCTCTGTATAATGTAATGCAGCGGGATCCGGAGGATGTGGACTATCTGATGGAAAACGTAGCCATTGCCACTGTGGGAGATGTGATGGACCTGACGGGAGAAAACCGGATTTTCGTCAAACAGGGCCTGGAGATGCTGAAGCGGACCAGGAACCAGGGGCTGAAAGCGCTGATCGAGTGTACCGGGATCGATGTGGAGAGGCTGTCAGCCTATCATATCGGGTTCGTGCTGGGACCGTGCATCAACGCCAGCGGCCGGCTGGATACGGCGAAGAGAGCGCTGGAACTGCTGAATGCAAAGACGAGGAGAGAGGCGGTCATTCTTGCAGAGGACCTGAAAGCTCTCAATGACAGCAGGAAGGACATGACAGAGAAAGGCGTGGAAGAAGCGGTCCGGATGATCGAGAGTACGGATCTGAAGAGGGATAAGGTGCTGGTAGTCTATCTGCCTGACTGTCATGAGAGCATCGCCGGGATCATCGCCGGGCGGATACGGGAGAGATATTACCGTCCGGTATTTGTGCTGACCAGGGGAGAGGAAGGCGTGAAGGGATCGGGAAGATCAATTGACTCCTATGATATGTTTGGCGAAATGTGCAGATGCAGGGCGCTGTTTACCAAATTCGGAGGACACAGGCTGGCAGCAGGTCTCTCACTGGAAGAGGAAAACGTGGAGCGGTTTCGGCAGACCATCAATGAACTGGCGGAACTGACGGATGAGGATCTGCAGATGAAGGTATCTATCGATATGCAGCTTCCATTTCCATATATAACAGAGAAGCTGATCAATGAGCTGGAGCTGCTGGAGCCCTTTGGCAAAGGCAATGCGAAGCCTCTTTTTGCAGAGAAAAACCTGAGGGTCATCAGTCCCCGGATCTTCGGCCGTAACCGCAACGTGCTGAAATGCCGTCTGGAAGATCAGAAGGGGAACCAGATGGAGGCGGTGTACTTCGGTGATGTTGAGGCGTGCCTGAAGGAAATGGAGCGGAAAAAGGTAATGTCCTTTACTTATTATCCGTCTGTGAATGAGTATATGGGGCGGAGGACGCTGCAGCTGACGATCGTCAATTATCAGTAGATCAGTACTGTTTGTTTGGTTCCGGAGGGGACGCCATAACGGAGCTGTGCTGCCCCGGCGGCCGCGCTTGCGCTCGGAGCATAGCGCAGCGGACACATAGGACCGCAAAGGACGCGATCCAAGTGCCGGCGCTCTGCTACGGGCCTTCGGGGCAGCACAGCTCCGTTATGGCTGAGTACCGGGACAAGCCCAAACAGTAACGAAAGAGCAGTGTTGTCAGCTGTTTCGCACATAAAAAGATTTGAAAATTCTGAAAATAGTGATATACTATGAAATATTATGATAATGCCAGGGGCAAAAAGTCATGCGTTTCATGCCAGCATGAAAAAGCATGAATTTGGGCCCCGAAAAACATGAGAAAGTAGCCCGACAGGGCGGATTTCGAATGTTTTGAAGATTGCGGGAACATGAAATGCGGAGCAATCTTCAGGCATTTCCAGGGGCAAAAAGTCATGCGTTTCATGCTGGCATGAAAAAGCATGAATTTAGGCCCCGAAAAACATGAGAAAGTAGCCCGGCAGGGCGGATTTCGAATGTTTTGAAGATTGCGGGAGCATGAAATGCGGAGCAATCTTCAGGCATTGCCAGGAATGGCAGGCGTACGGCTGTACGAAGGATAAGAGGAAAGGGGAAGTGGTTATGGCAGGCACTCTGGAGTATGAACAGCTGAATAAGAATCTGGAGATGGTGGACGGTCATGCTGTGAAGGCACCGGAGGACTATCAGAATCCTGAGGAACTATATCAGGCCCTGGTGGCCCGGGTGAGAAAGTATCACCCGTCTGCTGATATTTCCATGATCGAAAAGGCGTACCGGATCGGCAGGGAAGCCCATAAGGAGCAGAAGAGAAAATCCGGCGAGCCTTATATCATCCATCCGCTGTGGGTAGGGATCATCCTGGCGGATCTGGAGATGGATAAAGAAACTATCGTGGCGGGTATGCTCCACGATGTGGTGGAGGATACGGATCTGACACTGGATGACATCACCCGGGAGTTCGGCGAGGAGGTGGCCCTTCTCGTGGACGGAGTGACCAAGCTGGGACAGCTCAGTTACTCCCAGGATAAGCTGGAGGTCCAGGCGGAGAATCTGAGGAAGATGTTCCTAGCCATGGCAAAGGATATCCGGGTGATCATCATCAAGCTGGCAGACCGGCTGCACAATATGAGGACGCTGGAGTTCATGACTCCGGCGAAGCAGCAGGAGAAGGCCAGGGAGACGATGGATATCTACGCACCCATCGCACAGCGTCTGGGTATATCCAAGATCAAGACAGAGCTGGACGATCTGTCGCTGAAATACTGGAAACCGGATGTCTATTACCAGCTGGTGAAGGATCTGAATGAACGGAAGACGGAAAGAGAGGAGTTCGTTCAGCAGATCGTGGCGGAAGTATCCACACATATGAAAAACGCCCACATCCATGCAAAGGTATACGGGAGGGTGAAGCATTTCTTCAGTATATACAAGAAGATGGTGAACCAGAACAAGACACTGGATCAGGTATATGACCTGTTCGCTGTCCGGATTATCGTAGATACTGTGAAGGACTGCTACGCGGCACTTGGAGTGATCCATGAGATGTATACTCCTATCCCGGGAAGGTTCAAGGACTACATCGCAATGCCCAAGCCCAACATGTATCAGTCGCTCCACACCACGCTGATGGGACCTTCCGGACAGCCCTTCGAGATCCAGATCCGGACCGAAGAGATGCACAAGACGGCTGAGTACGGTATCGCCGCCCACTGGAAATATAAGGAGAGCGGGGATTCTACTAAGACTGTGAAGACCCGGGAAGAAGAGAAATTAAGCTGGCTGCGTCAGATCCTGGAGTGGCAGCGTGATATGTCAGACAACCGGGAATTTCTGAACCTGCTGAAAGGCGACCTGGATCTGTTCCAGGAAGATGTGTACTGTTTTACCCCTCAGGGGGATGTGAAAAATCTGCCAAACGGCTCTACTCCGGTGGATTTCGCATATGCGATCCACAGTGCCGTGGGAAACAAAATGGTCGGAGCGAGAGTCAACGGCAAGCTGGTCAATATTGATTACAAGATACAGAACGGAGACAGGATCGAGATCCTGACCTCCCAGAATTCAAAGGGTCCCAGCAGGGACTGGCTCAATATCGTAAAGAGCACTCAGGCAAAGAACAAGATCAATCAGTGGTTCAAGCGGGAGTTCAAGGAAGAGAACATCGTCCGCGGGAAAGAGCTGATCATATCTTATTGTAAGAGCAAATCCATTAACCTGACTGATATCCTGAAGCCGAAGTATCAGCAGGTGGTACAGAAGAAATACGGCTTCAGGGACTGGGATGCGGTGCTGGCTGCCATCGGTCATGGCGGGCTGAAGGAAGGCCAGGTAGTGAACCGCCTCCTGGAAGAATATGAGAAGGAACACAAGAAGGAGATCACGGATGAGACCATCCTCGAGAAGATCTCAGAGGCTAACAGCCAGAAGGTCCACATCGCGAAGTCAAAGAGCGGCATCGTGGTCAAGGGTATCGATGATATGGCGGTGCGTTTCTCCAAGTGCTGTAATCCGGTGCCCGGAGATGAGATCGTCGGCTTTGTGACCAGGGGAAGAGGAATGTCCATTCACCGGACGGACTGCGTTAACATGCTCCATCTCTCAGACGCTGAGAGGGAGCGGCTCATCGATGCAGAGTGGGAAGACACCGCAGAGACAGAGGAGGGCGGACAGTATCTGGCAGAGCTGAAGATGTACGCCCATGACAGGCAGGGACTTCTCATGGACATCTCCAAGATCTTTACCGAGGCGAAGATCGATGTGAAGAATATGAACATCCGGACCAGCAAGAAAGGAACGGCCACCATTGACATGGGATTCATCGTTCACGGGAGAGATGAGCTGAATGCGGTGATCGAGAAGATGCGCCAGGTGGAGAGCGTGATTGATATTGAGAGAACAACGGGCTGACGGCATTGCCGGCAGCTCCCTCTCTGTTCCCGGGAGAAGAGCCGTGCGAAATCCACGGCTGACGGAGAATTTCAGATAAAGGAGCGGAATATGAAGATAGAGAAGTTTGTGCTTGGTCCCATCGGGACGAACGTTTATATTGTCATCAATGAAGAGTCGAAGGAGTGTTTTGTGACAGATCCGGCCGCATGTCCGGCGGAGCTGGTCAGCCATATCAGGAACTCAGAGTATCAGGTGCAGGCGGTTCTGCTGACTCACGGACATTTCGATCATATCATGGGACTGGATGACTTTACAAAGGAGTTCCCGGTGCCGGTGTATGCGTGCAGGGAGGAAAAGCCTCTTCTGGAAAGTGCTCAGTTGAATTCTTCTGCCGCGTACGGCATGTCGTATACGTTTTCCAGAGCAGAATATGTGGACGACGGACAGGAACTTGAGATTGCCGGTTTCCGGATCCGGGTGATCCACACACCGGGACATACGGCAGGGGGATGCTGTTACTATATCCCGGAGGAGAAGATGCTGATCAGCGGGGATACCCTGTTCCACGGATCGATAGGAAGGACGGACTTCCCTACCGGGAGCAGCAGCCAGCTGATCCGTTCTGTAAGAGAGAAGCTGCTGATCCTGCCTGAGGATACGGAAGTATATCCGGGCCATATGGAGGAGACCAGTATCGGATACGAGAAGAAATATAATCCATTTCTGTAAAAGTGTGGGCTGTAATACAGCCCTCTTTTACGGTATGGGAAAGACAGACTGCCGGGCCGGCAGGCGCCGTACTCAGGCAGTCCGGAGGAAGAAGATTATGATCGCGATTGAGAGTAAGAAGAATAAATATACTTATAATGTGTACCACCTTGTGAAAGCGTTCTTCCCCGGTGAGGAGATAAGCCAGAAGGTGGATGAGAGCCTGGAATCTCTGACAGCCGTCCGGTTCTCAGACGGGGATGACTTCGTGCTGATGCCCGGAGAACTGGAGGAGAATGCAGATGAGAAATGGGAAGTGACCCGCAGGCTGTACCGTTATCTGTCGGAACGGACAGGCAGGAAGCTGGCGTGGGGAATGCTTACCGGCGTACGTCCGACCAAGCTGATCATGCAGAAGATTGAGGCAGGGATGGACCGGGAAGAGATCATCCGTTCCTTCCAGGAAGAGGATTTCGTAAGTGAGGAAAAGGCTGTGCTGGCCTATGAAACGGCGCTTCGGGAGCATGAGCTGCTCTCGAAGCTGGACTGCGAGAAGGGATTCAGCCTGTATGTGGGGATTCCGTTCTGTCCCAGCGTATGCTCCTACTGTTCCTTCAGCTCCTCCCCTCTGGACGCATGGAAAGACCGGGTGGATCTGTATCTGGACGCCCTGATGAAGGAGATCCGGGCGCTGGGAGAGCGGATGAGAGGCAGAAGACCGGATACGATCTATATCGGCGGAGGAACGCCTACTACGCTGGAGCCTCACCAGCTGCGGCGGCTCCTGGAGGGAATCAGTGAGAGCTTCGATATCAACGGACTGCTGGAGTTTACCATTGAGGCAGGGCGTCCGGACAGTATTACGGAGGAGAAGCTGCAGGTGATCCGGGAGTATCCGGTGACCAGGATCTCCATCAACCCTCAGACCATGCAGCAGAAGACACTGGATCTGGTGGGACGCCGCCATACGGTAGAGGATGTGGAGAATGCGTTCCGTCTGGCCCGGAGAATGGGATTTGACAATATCAATATGGATCTGATCGCAGGCCTCCCCGGGGAGAACGCGGAGGATATGCGGGATACTCTGGCGCGGATCGAGGCCCTGTGTCCGGATAGCCTGACGGTCCATGCCCTTGCCATCAAGCGGGCGGCCAGGTTAGGCCAGGAGGGCAGGACAGCGGATCTGGGCTCGGAGATCGAGAGGATGATCGATGAGGCGGCTGCCAGTGCAGGCCGGATGGGACTGACCCCCTATTATCTCTACAGGCAGAAGAATATTGCCGGAAATTTCGAGAATGTAGGCTATGCAGAGGTTGACAAAGCCGGAATTTACAATATACTAATTATGGAAGAAAAACAGACGATCCTGGGAGCGGGGGCAGGCGCCTCCACGAAGATCTATTCTCCGGAGCCGATACGCATGGCTAACGGAAAAGAGAGTAATCTGATCCGGATCGAAAATGTGAAGAATATTACGGAGTATATCAGCCGAATAGACGAGATGATCCAGCGGAAGTGCAGCATGGAGATGCTCTGAGCGTAGAGCGGACGGGCCCATTGCCGGGCGCGGAGTGGATCCCACGGCGGATAGATGAAAGGAGTTATTTATGGCGCTGAAGAAGAAGCCGGTTACCGGCATGAAGGATATGATGCCGGAGGAGATGGAGGTCAGAGATTATGTCATCGGACTGATCAAGGAGACTTACAAGACCTTCGGGTTTTCCTCCATTGAGACTCCCTGTGTGGAGCATATCGAGAACCTGTGCAGCAAGCAGGGCGGAGACAATGAGAAGCTGATCTTCAAGATCCTGAAGAGAGGCGAGAAGCTGAAGATCGATCAGGCGAAGGAAGAGGCTGATCTGGTGGACGGAGGACTCAGATACGACCTGACCGTGCCCCTTTCCCGCTATTATGCGAATCATGCAAATGAGCTCCCGTCTCCTTTCAAGGCACTTCAGATGGGCAACGTCTGGAGGGCGGACCGCCCCCAGAGAGGACGTTTTCGTCAGTTCATGCAGTGTGATATCGATATTCTGGGAGAACCTTCCAACCTGGCTGAGATCGAGCTGATCCTTGCCACCACATCACTGCTTGGAAAGCTTGATTTTAAAAACTTTACCATCCGGATCAATGACCGCCGTTTCCTGAAAGCAATGGCGGCATACAGCGGGTTCAAAGAGGAGGATTATGACAGTGTTTTCATCACTCTGGACAAGATGGACAAGATTGGTCTGGACGGAGTGGCAGCGGAGCTGAAGGAGAACGGTTATGGGGAAGAATCTGTTGAGAAGTATCTGGCGCTTTTTAAAGAGATTACCGGCGATGTGGAAGGCGTACGACTGTGCAAGGAGAAATTACAGGGCTTTCTTGCGCCTGAAGCGGCAGATTCACTGGAAATGATCATCACAAGTGTGGAGACTGCCAAAGAGGCGGATTTCCGTATGAAGTTCGATCCTACGCTTGTAAGAGGCATGTCCTACTATACAGGGACGATCTTCGAGATTTCCATGGATGAGTTCGGCGGTTCCGTGGGCGGCGGCGGACGCTACGACAAGATGATCGGGAAGTTCACCGGCCAGGATACTCCGGCTGTGGGATTCTCTATCGGTTTCGAGCGAATCGTCATGCTGCTGCTTGAGAGAGGATTTTCCGTGCCGACAGGCAAAGAGAAGAAGGCCATCCTGGTGGAGAAGAACATGCCCCAGGAGAAGCTGATCGAAGTGCTGGAGACAGCGAAGGCAGAACGCGCCGCAGGAAAACAGGTGCTGATCGCCGTTATGAAGAAGAACAAGAAGTTCCAGAAGGAACAGCTGACAGAACAGGGATATATGGATATTACGGAGGTGTACAATGGCTGAATCAATGCAGGGATTAAAAAGGACCCACCGCTGCGGCGAATTGTCCGCGGCAAATGTAGGGGAGACTGTCACCATCATGGGGTGGGTGCAGAAGAACAGAAATAAAGGCGGACTTGTTTTCGTGGATGTGCGGGACCGCTCCGGAATCATCCAGGTAGTCTGCGAGGAAGGTAAGACAGATCAGGCCCTTCTCGAAAGAGCAGCGTCACTGCGCTCGGAGTATGTAGTGGCTGTCGTCGGTGAAGTGGCAAAGCGCTCCGGCGCGGTCAATGACAAGATCGCTACCGGAGAGATCGAGATCCTTCCGACAGAGCTGAGGATCCTGTCCGAGTCCCTCACACCTCCTTTCCAGGTGGAGGAGAACTCCAAGACAAAGGAAGAAGTCAGGCTGAAATACCGTTATCTTGACCTGAGAAGACCGGATCTTCAGAGAAATATCATGCTGAAGAGCCGTGTCATGACACTGACCCGCCAGTTCTTTACAGAGGAAGGGTTTATCGAGATCGAGACTCCCATGCTGGGCAAGACCACACCGGAAGGAGCAAGAGACTACCTTGTTCCCAGCCGTATCCATCCGGGCAGCTTCTATGGCCTGCCCCAGTCACCTCAGCTGTACAAGCAGCTGCTGATGTGCTCCGGATTCGACCGCTACATCCAGATCGCCAGATGTTTCCGCGACGAGGATCTGCGCGCCGACAGACAGCCGGAATTTACCCAGATCGATATGGAGCTCTCCTTCGTAGATGTAGACGATGTGATCGATGTAAATGAGAGATATCTTGCGAAGCTTTTCAAGGAAGTTCTGGATGTGGATGTACAGCTCCCGATCCAGAGGATGACCTGGCAGGAAGCCATGGACCGCTTCGGATCCGACAAACCGGATCTGCGTTTCGGCATGGAACTGACAGACGTGTCTGATGTTGTGAAGGACTGCGGATTCGGCGTGTTCACAGGCGCTCTTGAGAACGGCGGAAGCGTCCGGGGCATCAATGCAAAAGGACAGGGATCCATGCCCCGCAAGAAGATCGATAAGCTGACGGCATTTGTAAAGGACTACGGCGCAAAGGGACTGGCTTATATCGCCATCCAGGAGGACGGTACAGTGAAGTCTTCCTTCGCCAAGTTCATGACAGATGAGCAGATGGCAGCGCTGATCAGCACCATGAAGGGCGAACCGGGCGACCTGCTCCTGTTCGCGGCGGACAAGAATAAAGTCGTATGGGATTCTCTGGGGGCTCTCCGTGTGGAACTGGCAAAACAGCTGGATCTGCTGGACAAGAACGAGTACCGGTTCGTCTGGATCACAGAGTTCCCGCAGTTTGAGTGGAGCGATGAGCAGGGGCGTTACCTGGCTATGCATCATCCGTTCACCATGCCCATGGAAGAGGACCTGCCCCTTCTGGACAAGGGAGAACTGGGCAAGGTGCGCGCGAAGGCTTACGATATCGTGCTCAACGGAAACGAGATCGGCGGCGGAAGCGTCAGGATCCATCAGGACGATATCCAGGAGAAGATGTTCGAAGCCCTGGGATTCACAAAAGAGCAGGCGTATAAACAGTTCGGTTTCCTTCTGGATGCCTTCAAATATGGCGTTCCGCCTCACGCGGGACTTGCCTATGGACTGGACCGTCTCGTCATGCTCATGGCAAAACAGGACAGCATCCGTGACGTCATCGCCTTCCCGAAGGTAAAAGACGCCTCCTGTCTCATGACAGAAGCGCCTACTCCTGCTGACGAGAAACAGCTGGCAGAACTGTGCCTGGCCGTTACTGCAGAGGAAGAAGACAGATAATATGATACAGGCGTCAAAAGGTCATGCTGGCTGCGTTTACGCAGGCGGGCAAGACCTTCTGACGCTTTCATCGTATTATCTGAAAAAATTACTTGACAAATCTGTGTCGGACAACTAAAATAAAACACATCAAAAGCAAAAACCGATGAGAAAGAGGAGTAGGCTTTAAAAGAAATCACAGAGAGCGGCAGATGGTGGGATTGCCGTATGGATTTTAATTCTGAATGGACTTTCGAGGGCGGCCTGAAATGAAAAGAGTAGGCGTCGCCGGGAACCGAACCCGTTATCAATCAGGAGCGTATGTCAGTACGTGAGAAAGTGGACACAGGTCAATTTGAGTGGTACCGCGATAATAAATGAATTTATTACCGTCTCAAGCATTATGCTTGAGACGGTTTTCTGTTTTACAGGGGAATTTGTTCCCTGCTGAACAAAACGTTCTGCGGGATGCGCACCCGCGCGGTGCTGCCGGATATGACCGGGAGGAAATCGGCTCCTTTGCTTTTGCAGATCAAAAATTGTAAAGAAAAAGGAGAACAACATTATGAAAAAGAAAATTCTTGCAGTATTACTTGGAGCAGCAATGACAATGAGCCTGGCGGCATGCGGGTCTGAAGGAAGCGGATCTTCCGCATCCGGATCCGGGGAAGGCGGAGAGTCTTATACGATCGGTATTTCCCAGTTCGCAGAGCACGGCTCACTTGATAACTGCAGAGAGGGATTTATAGAAGGTCTTGCAGAGGAAGGCATTGTGGAGGGTGAGAATCTGACCATTGAGGAAGGAAACGCGGCGGCGGATCCCGGAACGGCAAGACAGATCTCAGACGGCTTTGTATCGGATGGGGTGGATCTGGTATGCGCCATCGCCACACCCAGCGCTGAGGCGGCATATGTATCCGCTATGAATACAGATATCCCGGTAGTCTATACAGCTGTTACAGATCCGGTTTATGCAAAGCTGGCCAATGAGGACGGCACACCCGTCGGAAATGTGACCGGTACCAGCGACGAGCTGCCGATTAAAGAGCAGCTGGAGATGATCCGGGCCATCCTTCCGGATGCGAAGACTATCGGCATCATGTACACCACAAGCGAGGTGAACTCTGTATCAGCTCTTGAGACATACAAAGAGCTGGCAGGCGACTACGGCTTCACTATCGTAGAGTCTGGTGTGACCCAGACAGCAGATATCTCCCTGGCTGCGGATAACCTTCTGTCCCAGGTAGACTGTCTGACCAACCTGACAGACAATACAGTGGTCAACTCTCTGGCAACTATCCTGGATAAGGCCAATGAGATGAACATTCCGGTGTTCGGAAGCGAGATCGAGCAGGTGCGGATTGGTTGTCTTGCAGCAGAGGGACTGGATTACATCGAGCTTGGAAAGCAGACAGGAAAGATGGCAGCACAGATCCTGAAAGGCGAGGCAGAGGCGTCTGAGATGAATTATGAGACTATCTCAGAGCCGGGATTCTACGTGAACCTTGCCGTGGCGGAGCAGTTCGGCATCACCATTGATGAGGAACTCCTTTCTACAGCAGTTGAGAGCTTTGACACGATCGGAGAATAATTGATAAATTGATCTTGAGATGAAAGTTACCGGCAGACCATCGTGTCTGCCGGTAAGAGCGTGAAAAAACGGCCCCGGACAGGGGTGACGACGGAGGCAGTATTTTATGGGAATCTATATCACGATACTGGAACAGGGACTGATCTACGGGATCCTGGCCCTGGGAGTTTATATTACTTACAAGATCCTGGACTTCCCGGATCTGACAGTGGACGGCAGCTTTCCTCTGGGAGCGGCGCTGACCGCCACAATGATAACAAATGGGGTGAATCCTTATCTCACCATCCCGGCGTCCTTCCTGATCGGGGTGGCGGCAGGAGTATGTACCGGACTGATCCATGTGAAGTTCAAGGTCCGCGACCTTCTCTCCGGCATCATCATGATGACGGCTCTCTGGACCGTGAACCTGCGGCTGGCAGGAACGGCCAACGTGCCTATCTTCGGAGAGGACAGCATATTCGAAAATGCTTTTATCAACGGGATATTTTCCGGAGAACTGGGAACATGGAAGGTCCTGATCATCGTGCTTGTGATCACCATCATCAGCAAGATCCTTCTGGATCTGTATCTGAAGACAAAGTCCGGATTCCTTCTGCGGGCGGCAGGCGACAACGATGTGCTCGTCACCTCTCTGGCAAAGGATCAGGGCAATGTGAAGATCCTTGGCCTTGCCATTGCAAACGGCCTGGTCTCACTGGCGGGATGCATCTTCTGCCAGGAGCAGAAAGTATTTGAGATATCCAGCGGTACCGGCTCCATCGTCATCGGCCTGGCCAGCGTGATCATCGGAACAAGCCTGTTCCGCAACCTGACATTTATGAAAGCGACGACAGCGGTCCTGATCGGTTCCGTGATCTACAAAGCCTGCGTGGCGGCGGCTCTGAGGTTCTTCCAGCCCCAGGATATGAAGCTGATCACGGCGGTCCTTTTCCTTATCATTCTTATCATTGGTATGGAACGCAGAAAGAAGGTAAAGAAAAATGCTTGAATTCAAAGGAATCGATAAATATTACAATCCGGGCACAGTAAATGAGATGTGCCTGTTTGAAAACTTCAATCTGAAAGTAGATGACGGAGAGTTCGTCTCCGTTGTGGGAAGCAACGGATCGGGCAAGACATCCATGCTCAATATTCTCTGCGGGAGCATCCCTGCCGACGCGGGACAGATCCTGATGAATGGAGAGGATATCACGAACAAGAAGGAATATAAGAGAAACCGGACCATCGGGCGCGTGTACCAGAATCCGGCTATGGGTACCTGCCCTTCTATGACGATCCTTGAGAATATGTCTCTTGCAGACAACAAGGGCAGATTCTACGGCCTTGGCCCCGGGATCAATCGGACCAGGAAAGAACACTACCGGGATCTGCTCAGCCAGCTGGGCCTGGGCCTGGAAGACAAGATGGATGTGAAAGTGGGATCTCTGTCCGGCGGACAGCGGCAGGCCATCGCACTGCTCATGTCGACCATGACGCCCATTGATTTCCTCATCCTGGATGAGCACACAGCGGCTCTGGACCCCAAGACAGCAGAGCTGATCATGGAGCTGACAGACAAGATCGTAAAGGAGAAGAAGCTGACTACGATCATGGTGACGCATAACCTCCGCTATGCGGTTGAGTACGGCAACCGGCTTCTCATGATGCATCAGGGGAATATCGTGATGGATCTCAAGGGAGAAGAAAAGGAAAAACTGCAGGTGGACGATATCCTGGATAAGTTCAATGAGATCAGTATTGAGTGCGGAAATTAGTATATCATTCGTACACTGTTTCACAGATAACAGATAGATGACAGACAAAAGGGCGCGGATAACAGAATGATCCGCGCCCTTTCCCTGCCGAGAAAACGAAAAGAGGCCGGGACTATTCGTCCCAGCCTTCATAAAAACGGATATTGACCGAAATATTCCGGACAATGTCTCCTTCCTCCACCTCAATATCCTCAATGTCAGTGACATAAGGGAGAAGAGGATCTTCCTCTTCCAGTTCTACGGTGATCCAGTTCCTTGCAGCCTCGTTGGCGTTCTCGATGGCGTCCTCCAGTGTCTCTCCCGAAGCCTCGCAGAGCTCCAGATCAGGGAACCAGGCGTTGTAGTGTCCGTCTTCATTTTTGCGGAATACCGCAGGATATATGAATTTCATTGCGTGCCGCTCCTTTCCGATTACTCTTTGCTGCTGTTCATTCGCTCTCTGGTGTCCGCCCTGACGGAGCTGTGTTGTCCCGGCGGCCGCGCTCTGCTACGGACCTTCGTGACAGCACAGCTCCGTCAGGGCTGGATATCGAGAGGCGGATGAACAGTAACTGCTCTTTTTTCAGACGCGGATAGTATAGTATAAATCCCGGAAAATAGCAAGTCTACTCCATTTCCGAAATCTGATTTTTCTCCCTATGCGCTTCTGCGATCATCTCATCTGTGACTCCCGCGTACTTCTTGATATCTTCGGCGGACATTCCGTTACGAAGCATGTTCGCAATCAGTGTCAGTTTGCCCATCTCTTTTCCCTCTGTTTTTCCATCTTCATATATATCCTCCAGCGCCTTACACATATTTATTCTTGTCCCCTTTCTGCTGTTTGTCATATCTTTCATCACTCTTTCCGAATGCATAAATTCCCGCATCGCCTGATAGGTTTCCACATCGATACTCTCAAAATACTGCCGGTTCTGATGAAGGTACTCCCGCATCGCATTCTTATCTCCTCTACATTTTAGCATCCCGAATACCTGCTGTAAATCCGAATGAAATCTTTTCGGGGTTTCTACATTCCAGGCGGGTTGCTGTTCAAACGTGTCTCAGTATCCAGCCATAAACGAGCTGTGTTGCCACGAAGGCCCGTAGTGGAGCGCCGGCACTTGGGCCGTGTTCTTTGCGGCCTTATGTGTCCGTTGAGCTCCACTCCGAGCGAAAGCGTGGCCGCCGGGGGAACGCAGCTCGTTTATGGCGGAAAACTGAGAACGAGTGAAGTGTTACAGAAAAATAAAAAAATTTGAAAAAAGTTGTTGACTTTTGGTTGGACCTATAGTATAGTACTTATTGTTCCAGTCAGGAACACAACAAAGAAATGCGACAGTGGCTCAGTTGGTAGAGTACGACCTTGCCAAGGTCGGGGTCGCGGGTTCGAGCCCCGTCTGTCGCTCTGAGAAAAGCATCTGAGATTCTTTCACAGGATTCAGATGCTTTTTCTGTATCATCAGCAGAAAAAATGTATCATCAACAGAAGATAGTGAGGTGTCCCTATGAAGAAGATCAAAGCAGCCCTTCTGGGGCTTGGAACTGTAGGCACCGGTGTATATAAGCTGATCCATATGCGCAGGGACGTGATGGAGCAGACTGCCGGAGCGGAGCTGGAGATCAAGAAGATCCTGGTCCACAATATGAACAAGAAGAGAGAAGGAGTGGATCCCTCTCTCCTGACGGATAACTGGCAGGAGATCCTGGAGGATGATGAGATTCAGATCGTTATCGAGGTGATCGGAGGCATGGAACCGGCCAGGACCATGATCCTGGAGGCTCTGCGCGCGGGCAAGAACGTGGTGTCGGCTAACAAGGATCTGATCGCGGAGGAAGGAAGAGTCCTTCTGGATACTGCGCAGGAATATGGAAGAGACTTTCTGTTCGAGGCTGCTGTGGCAGGCGGGATCCCTATTATCCGGCCGCTGAAGCAGTGCCTGGCTGCCAACGAACTCTCCGAGGTGGTAGGGATCGTTAACGGGACAACGAACTATATCCTGACGAAGATGTTCGAAGAGGGAATGGAGTTTCAGGACGCCCTGGAGAAGGCACAGGAACTGGGATATGCAGAGGCAGATCCTACAGCAGATATCGAAGGGCTGGACGCCGGCAGAAAAGTGGCGATCATGGCGTCCCTGGCTTTCCACTCCAGAGTTGTGTTCTCTGATGTATATACAGAAGGGATCACGAAGATCTCTGCGGCGGATATCGCCTATGCGAAGGAGTTCGACAGTGTGATCAAGCTGCTGGGTGTGGCGAGGAACACAGAGAGCGGCATCGAGGCAGGGGTCTATCCCATGATGATCCGGAAGGAACATCCGCTGGCTTCCGTAAGGGATTCCTTTAATGCTGTATTTATCCACGGGGACGCAGTGGACGACGCCATGTTCTACGGCCGGGGCGCGGGAGAGATGCCTACGGCCAGCGCTGTAGTGGGCGACGTCATCGACGTGATGAGAGACATTGCATACGGATG
Organism: Candidatus Mediterraneibacter stercoripullorum; assembly: GCA_019115765.1. GTDB lineage: Bacteria > Bacillota > Clostridia > Lachnospirales > Lachnospiraceae > Mediterraneibacter > Mediterraneibacter stercoripullorum. The sequence goes on from DXCZ01000107.1 coordinate 26,321, forward strand.
TACGGGACGCATCAGCTGTACCTGCTACAAAGAACTGAAAGTGAAAGACTTCGCGGATGTGCGGAACAAGTTCTTCATCCGCCTGCAGGTGAAGAATATACCCGGCGTACTGGCGGGCATTGCTCAGGTATTCGGCAGCCACAAGGTCAGCATCACAAGAGTCGTGCAGAAGCATGCGGAGGCTGACGGAGCGGAGTTGGTCATTGCCACTGAGAAGGTGAAGGAATACCATATGCAGGATGCGTTGAGAGAACTGAAAAACATGGAGAGCGTACACGAGATCAGCAGTGTGATCCGGGAATATTAGGAGCGTGATCAGATGGAGAAAAGAGGAAAGCCCATCGGCTTTCTGGTCAAACAGGTAAACAATGTATATGAGAAGGAACTGACCGGAAAACTGAAGGGACTGGGGATCACTTCCTCCCAGTGCGCGGTCCTGGACTATCTGTTCCACACCAGCAAGGATGTGGTGAGTCAGAGGGATGTGGAAAAGAATCTGAGCCTGAAGAACCCTACCGTGACAGGTATCCTGAAGCGGCTGGACGAGAAGGGGTACATCCTCTGTGTTCCCAATGCAGAGGACCGTCGGAAGAAGAACATCTATCTCACGGAAAAGGCTTATGATATCCGCAGGCGCATGGAGAGTGACAGGCGGAAGCTGGACCGGGAGCTGACCCGGGGAATGACGAAGCGGGAAGTGGAATCATTAAGGAAAAACCTGGAGAAAATGCTTTATAATATAGAGGATCCCTGATAAAAGATTTCTGAAAACTGAGTGATTGCTGCCGGGCAGAAAGCAGAGAAGAATCGGTGCTGCCAGGCTGCGGCAGCAGATTGGAGAGAAATATGAGTTATGCGGATAAAGTTTTTATAGATATGTGCCGTGATATTCTTGACAACGGTACCAGTACAGAAGGAGAAAAGGTACGTCCTGTGTGGGAGGACGGTACTTCTGCGTATACGATCAAGAAGTTCGGCGTAGTCAACAGATATGATCTGTCGAAGGAATTTCCGGCGCTGACGCTGCGCCGCACAGCGATCAAAAGCTGTGTGGATGAACTGCTGTGGATCTGGCAGAAGAAGTCCAACAACGTTCATGAGCTCAAAAGTCATATCTGGGACAGCTGGGCGGATGAAAACGGATCTATCGGAAAGGCTTATGGCTACCAGATGGGAGTGAAGCATCAGTATAAAGAAGGGATGATGGATCAGGTGGACCGGGTCATCTACGATCTGAAGAACAATCCGTACAGCCGCCGGATCATGACCAATATCTACGTGCATCAGGATCTGCATGAGATGAATCTCTACCCATGCGCCTACAGTATGACATTCAATGTGACCAAGGAGAAGGACAGCGACGTCCTGACTCTGAACGGGATCCTGAACCAGCGCTCCCAGGATGTGCTTACTGCAAATAACTGGAATGTGTGCCAGTACGCAGTTCTGATCTATATGCTGGCGCAGGTATGCGGGATGAAGGCGGGCGAGTTCGTACATGTGATCGCGGACGCTCACATCTACGACAGGCACGTGCCCATGATCGAGGAGCTGATCGCCAGGGAGCCCCTGCCGGCTCCGAAGTTCTGGCTGAATCCGGAGATCACGGATTTCTATGCATTTACACCGGATGATGTGAGACTGGATGATTACGAGACACATCCCCAGATCAAAAACATCCCGGTAGCAGTATAAAGGAGGAAGTAACTGATGAAGGCTATTCTGTCAGCGGATAAAAACTGGGGTATCGGGTACCAGAACAGGCTTCTGGCCCGCATCCCTTCGGATATGAAATTTTTCAGAGAGACAACGACTGGAAATGTGGTCGTCATGGGACGGAAGACTCTGGAGAGCTTTCCAAACGGAATGCCCCTGAAGAACCGGACCAACATCGTACTGACCGGTAATCCGGAATATGATGTAAAGGATGCGGTCATCGTACACAGCCAGGAGGAACTGCTGGAAGAACTGAAAAAGTACGATACCGATCATGTTTATATTATCGGAGGAGAGAGCGTATACCGCATGATGCTCCCCTACTGTGACACCGTATATGTGACCAAGATCGACCGGGCGTTTCAGGCGGATACCTTTTTCCCGGATCTGGATGAGATGGATGAGTGGGTGATGACAGAGGAAAGCGAGGAACAGACCTGCTTTGATCTGGAGTTTACCTTTACAAAGTATGAGCGCCGATAGGATGGAGATATGACAGAAAAGAAGAGAAGGCATTTCAGGGGGGACAGAAAGAAGGAAGAGAATATATGGAATACAGGGCGTATCCGGCGGAAAGCTGCCGGCAGGGCCCTGGCAGTACTGATGTCAGGCTGTCTGCTCACCGGCTGTACTTCAGCGGGGACAGGAAACACTGACAGAACCGGGGAAAGCAGTGATGCAGACCGGATCAGCGTGGTGACAACCATCTTCCCCCAGTATGACTTCGTAAGGGAGATCGCGGGAGACCTGGTGGACCTGAAGATGCTGTTGAAGCCCGGAGAAGAGACCCATTCCTACGAGCCTACACCCCAGGATATCATCTCTATACAGAAGAGCGACGTCTTTATCTACGTGGGCGGGGAAAATGACGCCTGGGTGGAAGATATCCTGGAATCCATGCCTGAAGCTCAGATGCGGACCCTGCGTCTGATGGACTGTGTGGACACGGTAGAAGAAGAGTATGTGGAAGGAATGGACGGCGCTGCCGGACACAGCCACGATCATGAGGACGGTGATGAGCACGAAGAAGGGGAATCTGTCCATGAGATCGATGAACATGTGTGGACCTCTCCGGTAAATGCATCGGCTATTGTGGCGGATATTGCCCAACTGCTGGCTCAGACGGATCCGGAGAACCGGACAGTCTATGAAGAGAATGCGGCAGCCTATGAGGAAAAACTGGCGGAGCTGGATGCCCAGTTCCATGACATCGTGGACTCTGCAGACCGGAACCTGCTCGTATTCGGCGACCGGTTCCCCTTCCGGTACTTTGCCGATGAATACGGGCTGGATTATTACGCCGCTTTTCCGGGATGTGCCTCTGATACAGAGCCCAGTGCGGCTACCATTGCTTTCCTGATCAACAAGGTGCGGGATGAGCGGGTGCCGGCGGTGCTGAAGATGGAACTGAGCAGCGACAATATCGCCTCTGCCATAGCAGAAGCGGCGGGAACGGAAGTAAGGACGTTCTACAGCTGCCACAATCTGTCGGCGGAAGACTTTGAAAATGGAGAAAACTATCTGAGTATGATGGAGAAGAATGCGGAGACGCTGAAGGAGGTGCTGAACGATGGCTCTGATCAGATGTGAAAATGTTTCTATCGGCTATGAGGGACAGACAGTAGTCAGAGATCTGAGCTTTCAGATCAGCGCCGGAGACTATCTGTGCATTGTCGGGGAGAACGGCTCAGGAAAGAGTACCCTTGTCAAAAGTCTTCTCGGGCTGAAATCCGTGGAGAAAGGCAGGATCATATACGGAGACGGACTGCGTCAGAATGAGATCGGTTATCTGCCCCAGCAGACAGATGTGCAGAAGGATTTCCCGGCCAGCGTCTATGAAGTGGTTCTCTCCGGCAGGCTCAACAGCCGGGGACTGCGGCCTTTTTATACAGCGGCGGACCGGAAGCAGGCATGGGAGAATATGGAGCTCCTGGGTATAGGAGATTTCGCGAAGCACTGCTTCCGGGATCTGTCCGGGGGACAGAGGCAAAGAGTATTACTTGCCAGAGCCCTCTGCGCCACCAGGACACTGCTCCTGCTGGATGAACCTGTGACAGGACTGGATCCCATTGTGACGGCGGAGTTCTACCAGCTGATCAAGAAGATCAACCGGGAATCCGGCATCGCAGTGGTCATGGTCTCACACGATATCGAGAGCGCGGTGCAGGATGCCAGTCATATCCTTCACCTCCAGGAGACGGCCCTCTTCTTCGGCACGGCAGAGGATTACCGGAAGAGCCGGGTAGGACGCGCCTTCCTGAGCGGCGAGACAGAGCCGGAACAGGAAGGTAAGACCAGAGAGACGAAGGGAGGCGGAGAAAATGTTTGAGACGATGATCGAGATGTTTTCATATCCATTTATGGTGCGGGCGTTTCTCGTGGGAAGCCTTGTGGCGCTCTGCTCCGCGCTCCTGGGTGTCAGCCTGGTGCTGAAGCGCTACTCTATGATCGGAGATGGTCTGTCACATGTGGGATTCGGAGCAATGGCTGTGGCGGCTGCCCTGAACACTGCTCCTCTGGCTGTGGCGATCCCGGTGGTGATCGTTGCTGCAGTTCTGCTGCTGCGGATCAGCGGAAACAGCAGGATTAAAGGAGACGCCGCCATCGCCCTGATCTCCACCAGCTCTCTTGCCGTGGGCGTGATGGTGATCTCTCTGACAACGGGGATGAACACGGACGTATACAACTATATGTTCGGCAGTATCCTTGCCATGAGTGCGGAAGATGTGCAGCTCAGTGTGATCCTGGCCATTGTGGTGATATTGCTTTTCGTTTTTTTCTACAACAAGATATTTGCCATTACATTTGACGAGACATTTGCACTGGCGACGGGAGTGAAAGCCAATCTGTACAACACCCTGATCGCTGTCCTGACAGCGGTGACCATTGTTCTGGGAATGCGCATGATGGGCGCGCTGCTGATCTCCAGCCTGATCATCTTCCCGGCTCTGACATCCATGCGGGTGTGCAGGACCTTCCGGAGTGTGATCATCAGTTCTGGTGTGATCTCGGTGGTGTGCCTGTTCGTGGGAATCTCTGTATCCTACCTGTACGCCACACCTGCGGGAGCCAGCGTTGTCATGGCAAATATCGCGGCTCTTGTCATTTATTCGGTGATCGGTGCTGTGAGAGAGAAACGGGGACTGGGCGGCTGAACCTAAGATGAACCTGAAGCTGCGCTGTTCTGTGATCGGACATCAGATGCGTCTGCCGCAGGGAAGGCGGCGGAAGGGAGGAGCATGGAAAGTTATCATGAGATGGCGGCTGTGGGAGTCATGGTCGTCTCGGGGACCACATATTTCCTTCTGAAAAAGAAACATAAGACAGGTTCGCTGTTCTTCAAGGCGCTGGCTACGTTCATGCCGGCGCTGCTCCTGCTGAGGTCATATCCGTCCGTAGGGGCAGGCGAGATCCCGGAGATGGAGTTCCTGTGCACCCTGACAGCTGTGTTCCTGTATATGGCGGCGGACGTCCTGTTGGAGTGCAGGTTCATCGCCGGAGTAGTATGCTTTGACATGGGGCACATATTTATGGCAGCAGGACTCCTGCAGTATGCGTCAGCGTCGCCGGTCTGGTGCCTGGTATGGGCCGTCCTTTTTCTGGCTGCTGCCTGTGCGGCCCTACACAGATATTTCCACCGGCTGAGGGCGAAGAAGCTTCTGTATCCGGGAGCGGCCTATGTGACTGTCCTGAGTGTTATGGCCTCCTTCGCAGTTGCCGGAGGTCTGAACAGCGGCGAGACGTCCGGGCTGATCCCGGCTCTGGGCGGTGTCTGCTTCGTGGTGTCAGATATCCTCCTCGCCGTCAACCGGATCGGCAGGAAGCGGAGCAAAGCGCGCGGCGCTGCGGTGCTGATCCTGTATTATCTGTCTGTATATCTGCTGGCTATGCGCGTATGGAATTGATAATCGTTATTGTTCAAACGTGTCCCGGTATCCAGCACAACTCGGGTATGGCGGACACATGAGAACGCATGAACAGCAACGAATTATCATTTTATATTAAAAAAGATCAAGAAAACGTGATTGACAGGAGTAAAAATACACACTATAATATATTTAAATTTCACCTGCCGGCGGAGACGGACTTCGGTCACAATCGCGTGAAGCTAGTTGTCCGTAAGCGGCAGATCTGTAAATGCAGTGACAAGGAGGAGTACACAGCCCGCCGATGCACAGAGAGGAGACGGATGGTGCAAGTCTTCGTGAGGGAGTTGTGGAAGTAGCCTTCGAGCAGTGGACCGAACGGCAGATGCATCAGTAGGCTCCAACGTCTTTCCCACGTTACAGGGAAAAGGTATCGGACGCAGACATATTCATGGTCCCGTACCTGCAGAGTGCAGAGAGTTTTCTCTGAATTTAGGTGGTAACACGGATGTATATTCGCCCTGAGCATGACAGATGCTCGGGGCTTTTCTTTTCCGGTTACGGCTTGTACATACGCAGAAGCTGCCCTTTGCTTTTGGATGGCTGCGCGTTATTTTTGTATAAAAAGAGGAGGTAGAAAAGTGAGACAGATTTCAGGAAACAAGTTACTTGTAAGGGCACTGAAGGAAGAAGGAGTGGATACGATTTTCGGCTATCCGGGGGCATGTACCATTGACATCAGTGATGAGCTGTACAAACAGAATGATATCCGCGTGATCCTGCCGCGGCATGAGCAGGCTCTGGTACATGAAGCCGACGCTTATGCAAGGACGACAGGCAAGGTCGGGGTATGTCTGGTGACCAGCGGCCCCGGAGCTACTAACCTGGTGACCGGTATCGCCACGGCCAACTATGACAGTGTGCCTCTTGTCTGTTTTACCGGACAGGTAGCGAAAAACCTGATCGGAAACGACGCTTTTCAGGAAGTGGATATCGTGGGGATCACCCGCAGCATTACAAAATACGGAATCACTGTCCGCAACCGGGAGGACCTGGGACGGATCATTAAGGAAGCCTTCTATATTGCCAGAACAGGCCGGCCCGGACCGGTGCTGGTGGATCTTCCCAAGGACGTGATGGCGGAGCTTGGCAGCGCAGATTACCCGAAGACTGTGAATATCCGTGGATATAAGCCTAATACGAACGTACATATGGGACAGCTGAAGCGGGCACTCAAGATGCTGAAGAAGGCGGAGAAGCCGCTGTTCCTAGCAGGCGGCGGCGTGAATATCGCCAGAGCAAACGAAGTATTTACCGAGGTTGTGAACAAGACAAATGTTCCGGTGGTGACGACCATCATGGGCCGAGGAGCTGTCCCCACCACCCATCCGCTGTTTATCGGCAATCTGGGAATGCATGGCGCCTATGCGGCGAACATGGCGGTACAGGAGTGCGACCTCCTGTTCTCCATCGGAACCAGGTTCAATGACAGGATCACCGGAAAGCTCCATGCATTTGCTCCCAATGCACAGATCGTCCACATTGATATTGATACGGCGTCAATCTCCAGAAATATCCATGTAGATGTGCCTATTGTTGCAGACGCATTCGAGGCGGTTAATAAGATGAATGAATATGTAGAGCCCTGCGATACGAAGGAATGGCTGGATCAGATCACCGCCTGGAAGGCAGAGCATCCGCTGACTATGAAAGAGCACGGTCAGATGGGTCCTATGGACATTATACAGGAGATGAACCGCCAGTTTGACGATGCCATCATCGTGACAGATGTAGGACAGCATCAGATGTTCGTCACACAGTACGCGGAGATCACAGAGAAGAAGCAGCTGGTCACATCCGGTGGTCTCGGTACTATGGGATATGGCTTCCCCGGAGCGATCGGCGCCAAGCTGGGCAATCCGGACCGGACAGTCATCGCCATATCCGGCGACGGCGGAATGCAGATGAATATCCAGGAGTTCGCAACAGCTGTACTGGAAGAGCTGCCGCTGATCCTCTGTGTATTCAACAATGAATATCTGGGAATGGTGCGCCAGTGGCAGAAGCTCTTCTACGGGAAACGTTACGGAATGACCAATCTCCGTGCAGGAGCTCTGTACAGAAGAACGAACGGCGAGGAGATGCCGGAGTATACGCCGGACTTTGTGAAGCTGGCGGAAAGCTACGGGGCAAAGGGAATCCGCGTGACAAAGAAAGAAGAGATCGCGGCGGCATTTGAAGAGGCGAAAAAGAATGAGAAGGCGCCGACGCTGATCGAGTTCATCATTGACCCGGAGGAGATGGTATACCCCATGATCCAGCCGGGTGGAACACTGGAAGACATGATCATGGACTGTTAAAGGAAACGGATAGAAAAAGGAGATAGAAGATGGATAATAATATGAAGAAGAGATGGATCTCTCTGTATGTAGAGAATCAGGTAGGCGTGCTTTCCAAGATTTCCGGTCTTTTTTCGGCCAAATCATACAACCTGGATAGTCTGACCGTGGGTACCACGGAGGATCCTACGGTCTCCAGGATGACCATTGCCACTGTCAGCGACGACGAGACGTTCGAACAGATCAAGAAACAGCTGAACCGGATGATCGAGGTGATCAAAGTGATCGACTTTACAGACATATTTGTCCGTATGAAGGAGATCCTGTATATCAAGGTGTTCAACTGCAGTGCCGCTGATAAGGTAGAGGTGTTCCAGATCGCCGAGACATTTAAGGCGAAGGTCATCGACTACGGCAGGGACAGCGTGCTGGTTGAGTTTGTCCAGACGGCTACGAAGAATGATGCGGTAGTGAAGCTGATGAAAGAGGAGTTCAAGACTATTGAGGTCGTCCGCGGAGGAAGTGTGGGGATCGAATCCATCAGTATGATGGAGAGATAGAGGTTCTTGGTGTCAGGTTCTGCATATATCTTTACCGTAACGGGGCTGTGGCGACAGCCCCGTTATATCAGATGTGGGATGACTCCCGCCTCTATAGGCGGTGAGTGACAAATCAGTATCAGTGGCGGGTGTCAATCCCCCATCTGATATACGCTCCGCGAGGCTGCGCAGGGATTCGGAGATGTATTATGT
>DXCZ01000108.1 GCA_019115765.1 Candidatus Mediterraneibacter stercoripullorum
ACATAATACATCTCCGAATCCCTGCGCAGCCTCGCGGAGCGTATATCAGATGGGGGATTGACACCCGCCACTGATACTGATTTGTCACTCACCGCCTATAGAGGCGGGAGTCATCCCACATCTGATATAACCACCGAACGTATATTCCCACTCATTCTACCAATCACCCGGGAAATTTACAATAGTTGATGTCGAAAAGAGAGCAACATTGTGTCATGAATGTGCAGTATGGTGCAAGTTTTTTTCCGCGAAAACCTCTATGATGATACTAGTCATAGAAACGAATTCAAGGAGGACATGAGCATGATCACAAAATACATCTACGGCAATCCTTTTGACACGGAGGCTGTAACCGGGAATACAGAGACGGTAAATGTGGGGACGAACAGAAACGGAAGGATTCCGGCATACGGCAGGATCGAGACAGAGAACGGATTCTGTTTTACATACATCATGAACGAAGATGATATTGTATACGGTCTGGGCGAAGCGAACCGTGGAATCAATAAGAGAGGATATATCTATGTCAGCGACTGTGCGGACGATCCCAACCACACAGAGGAGAAGCGTTCCCTGTATGCGGCCCACAATTTTATCATCGTAGCAGGGAAGGAAACATTTGGAATGTTCTTCGACTATCCTACTGCTATCACTTTTGACATCGGCTATACCCGAATGGATACACTGAAGGTTTCCTGTGACACAGCTGATCTTAACCTGTATGTCATTGAGGGGGATTCCGCTTACGACATAGTCAGACAGTTCCGTCATATAATAGGAAGAAGTTATATCCCTCCTAAGTTTGCATTCGGTTTCGGACAGAGCCGCTGGGGATACAAGACAAAAGAAGATTTCAGAAAGGTCGCAGCAGGTTACCGTGAGAATCACATTCCTCTGGACATGATCTATATGGATATCGATTACATGGATTCATACAAGGATTTCACCGTAAATGAAGATTTTCATGATTTCGCGGATTTTGTACAGGAAATGAAAGACGAACATATCCGTCTTGTCCCTATTATTGACGCAGGAGTCAAGATTGAAAAAGGCTACGATATCTATGAAGAGGGTGTTGAAAAACGGTATTTCTGCCAGAGGGAAGACGGCAGCGATTTTGTTGCCGCAGTATGGCCGGGGGATACCCATTTCCCAGATATGCTCAACGCTGATGCCCGCAGATGGTTCGGCGACAAGTACAGATTCCTGACAGACCAGGGGATCGAAGGATTCTGGAATGACATGAATGAGCCTGCAATCTTCTATTCCAGCGAAGGTCTGGCAGAGGCGAAAGAAAAGGCGAAAGAATTTGCAGAGGACACAGAGGGGAAGATACAACCCGGGGAGATGGGATACATCCTCTCACAACTTTCCAACAGCCACAGAGATTATGAGAGATTCTACCACAATGTAAATGGACAAAAGATCCGTCACGATAAAGTCCACAACCTGTTCGGCTATAATATGACCCGTGCCGCAGGCGAGGCATTTGAACGGATAGATCCGGACAGACGTTTCCTCATGTTCTCCCGCTCATCCTATATCGGTATGCACCGCTACGGTGGGGTCTGGACCGGGGACAACAAGTCCTGGTGGTCCCATATTCTGCTGAATCTGAAGATGATGCCTTCACTTAACATGTGCGGCTTCCTCTACACCGGCGCGGATCTGGGAGGCTTCGGTGATAACGCCACGAGAGATCTGCTGCTGCGTTTCCTGGCTCTGGGTGTGTTTACCCCCCTTATGCGCGACCACTCCGCACTGGGGACAAGGGAACAGGAATGCTATCAGTTCGAAAATATGGAAGACTTCCGGCATGTCGTCGGCGTACGATACCGCCTTCTTCCATATATTTACAGCGAATATATGAAAGCGTCGCTCAATGATGATATGTACTTCAAACCCCTGGCCTTTGTCTGGCCTGAAGATCAGATGGCTTCCAGGATCGAAGATCAGCTTGTTATCGGAAATGAAGTCATGATCGCGCCTGTATATGAACAAAATGCCCGCGGACGCTATGTCTACCTCCCGGAGTCAATGGATTTTGTCAAATTCATGGCTGACAGCTCTATAAAAGAGGAGAAGATGGAAAAAGGAGTTCACTGGATCGATGTGGCTCTGAACGAAGTCCCGCTGTTCATCCGAGAAGGGAAATCCATCCCGGTGGCAAAGGCGGCGGAATATGTTGACTCTGTTGACTGGGATCATCTGGAAATGCTTGGATCCGACGGTGCGGAATACACCCTCTACAATGATGACGGAGTCCGCAAAGACTATGACTTGGAAAAGAATTGCATTGCATTAAAAAAATAGCACATTAAAGATAATCACATCAGAAAGCAACCCATATAAACAGCAGGAGAGCTGACCGCTGAGTTTCCCACTCACGCAGAAGCCTTCCTGCTGTTTTGGTCATCAGATCAATCCAAGGCTCCTCAGGATGTACAGCCATCCGGTCACGGTAAATGCACTGAACAGAGTAGTCAGCATAACCGTGCTGGACGTCAGCGTTCCCTCATGCCCCATATTCCGCGCCATGACATAGCAACTCACAGTTGTTGCCGAACCGAGCATGATCAGGATCGCCACCAGTTCCTCCTGACGGAACCCCATCCATACTGCCGCCGGGAGGAAAATTGCGGCAAATCCCACCAGTTTCATCACAGAAGCAGTTATGGCCGGTTTCGCCTTGCCGAATGCTTTCCGGATATCGAAGGTGGCTCCCATGGCCATCAGCCCCATAGGAGTTGCGACCGCGCCGATATTGGACACTGTTTTTTCCAGGATTGCCGGCATTTGAAGCCTGAGCGCAGACCAGAGCAGTCCCGCCACGATACCAATGATGATCGGATTTGTTACGATTCCTTTCAGCGTATTGACCCATACCTGTCTGTCCAGCTTTTTCTTCTCAGGCTGGAAGAATGACAGCACTACCACAGCCATCACATTATATAGCGGAACACTTCCGATAATCATGAGCGGCGCCATTCCCGAGTCTCCATATATATTCTGAATGAATGCAATTCCCAGCAGTGCCGCGCTGCTCCGGTAGGAAGCCTGGATAAACTCTCCCTGTATGGATCTGTCTTTCCACAAAAAGGATACTGCCGCCGCAATGGCAATGCTGAGAAATGTTGCCACAAAGCAGAACAGCACGAACTTCAGATTCCACACCTGTGCAAAATCCACTGTGGCCAGATCCTCAAAAAGCAGGGCAGGCAGCGGGACAAGGAAAACAAATTTATTCATCTTCGAAGCAAACACCTCATCGATCCATCCAAGCCTGCGGAACAGAACCCCCAGGAGCATCATCAGGAAGATCGGCATTGTCGCGTTCAGACTGAAGATCAGGTTATCCATCTCTGTTTGTACCTCCATAATGGTCTCCGAAGCATACTCCTCCTTCCACAAGGCAACAAAAGCTTATACTCCGAAGATCATTTTTTCTCATTCTGTATTCTAGCACAACTTTCCGTTCTTTCAAAGATGAACATACTCTTAACTTCGTAACAGTCCCATGGCTGAACTGTTATTTAAATTCTTGACATCCTTCCTGGTCATATTTACAATAAAATTATGTTCCTTATTTTTTGAAAATGGTGTTTTCCGGGAGTCTTCTGGAGCCGTTTTACATTTTCCGTTGTAATTCCGGCAGACACAGAATACAGAACAGGAGGTGTTTTACATGTTACATGAAGTCAGTTTCCGCTCGTTCAACGAACGGGATACCGTATACGGATGGATCTATGTCCCTGCTGCGAAGCCGAAGGGAATCGTACAGATCATCCATGGTTTCGGAGAACATTCCCGTCGTTATCTGCACATGATCTCAGCCTTTGTAGATGCCGGATATATTGTATCCGCTGACGATCATGTAGGCCATGGCAAGACCGCCCTTGAAAATAACACCTGGGGCGACTGGGGAAACAAAGGATACCACACCATGATGGAGGACGAACACACACTGACCATCCTCACAAAAGAGAAGTATCCGGATCTGCCTTATTTTCTCTTCGGTCACAGCATGGGGTCCTTCATTGCCAGAGATTATGCCGCCAAATACGGCGCTGAGCTGACCGGAGTCACCATCTGCGGGACAACCGGCACATTCCGGGGCGCGGCAGAAGTCGGCCGGGAACTGAAGCAGGCTATCGAACACGGTATCGGAAGCGATTATGACAGCGAATATTCCGGAAAACTGATGGGATGGATGTGCGAGCGATGCGACGATGTCACCATCGGAAATGAATGGATCTGCTCTGATCCATATGTACAGAGGGATCACGCAGATGATCCGTTCGATGCATTTACAAAGCCTGTACTGATTCGTTCTATCTATTACTTCACCCAGATGATGGAATCCATCCTCGGAACCGACTGGGCCAAAAGAGTTCCCGCGTCTCTTCCATTCTATAATATCGGCGGAGATCAGGATCCGGTAGGCGAGTACGGCAAAGGCATCTATGAAGTATCCAACTGGCTGTATGACACGGGACACAGTGTGAGGACAAAGGTTTATCCCGGCTACCGCCATGAGATACATAATTATACAGACATCAAAAATGAAGTGGAGCATGGGATCATAGAGTTCATGGATGGACTATTATAATATGATGTTGGGGTCAAAAGCCCCCAACCATGATGCCTACGGATTGTTCCGTGCTGCGCACTCCCCCTTATAACAGGACTCCCGGGAGCATTCCGCTCCCGGGAGTCCTTGTCTTGCTCTCTTTTGATCTACGATTTGATATTCTGATTTTAGATCATCTCAGATTCTCTTATGTGTTCCTGCATTTACTCTCCAACGATGCATACGCGGATCAGATTGGTCCTGCCAGGGATTCCCAACGGAACACCTCCTGCAAATACAACCCTGTCGCCATTCTCGACCACGCCATGCTCTTTAGCCGCCTCGATAGCTCTCAGGCAGAGAATCTCCGAGCTGTACTCTTCTCTTACAAACATAGGCAGGATGCCCCAGGACATATTCAGCTGTCTGCACACCTTCTCCGAACTGGAGCAGCCGCCGATCAGGCAGTCCGGACGGTACTTGGAGATCATACGCGCCGTGCATCCTGTCTTGCTGGCTGCAAGGATAGCCTTTGCCTTCAGATCAATGGCTGTCATACATGCCGCATGTGAAATTCCATTGGTGATATCAAGATCCTCTTTCCGCTTTGTCTTGCGGAACTCCTCATTATAATCAATGTTCCTCTCCATGTGGACCGCGATCTTCACCATCATCTTCAGCGCTTCCACCGGATATTTTCCTGCTGCGGTCTCCCCGGAAAGCATAATGGCGCTCGTACCCTGAGCAATGGCATTTGCCACATCTGTCGTCTCGGCACGGGTCGGTCTCGGATGGACCATCATGGAATCAAGCATCTGTGTTGCAGTGATGACTACCTTGCCCGCCTCATACACTTTCTCGATGATGCGCTGTTGGATAATCGGTACATGTTCCAGCGGAATCTCAACCCCCATATCGCCCCTGGCGATCATGATTCCGTCAGCAGCCTCAATAATGGCGTCAATATTGTCCACGCCCTGCTGATTCTCGATCTTCGCGATGATATTGATGCATTTTCCGCCATTATCGTCAAGCAGTTTGCGCATTTCCAGCACGTCTTCCGCCGTACGTGTAAAGGAAGCTGCCACAAAGTCAAAGTCCTCTGCGATGCCGAAAAGGATATCATCCCTGTCCTTCGGGCTGATGAACTGCATGTTCAGCTCTACCCCAGGCACATTAACTCCTTTATGATCGGAAATATCACCGCTGTTGAGCACCTTACAGACAATATCTTTTCCCTCGATCCGTTCAACCTGCATTCCGACCAGTCCGTCATCGATCAAGATATTATTTCCTGCTTTTACATCCTGATAAAGTTCTTTGTAGGAAACGCTCACACGCTCCTGGGTGCCCTCGATCTCATCATTGACCAGGGTGAACTCCTGTCCTTCCTGAAGGGTGATCTTATGATCTGTAAAACAGCCGATCCGGATCTCCGGTCCCTTGGTATCCAGAAGAGCAGCGATTGGTCTGTCATACTGTCTGCGCAGTTCCTTCAGCTTATCCAGACGTTCCTTCTGCTCCTCATGGGTTCCGTGAGAGAAATTGAACCTGGCCACATCCATTCCTTCCCGGATCAGTGACTCCAGTACTCCCTCTTTGTCTGTCGATGGTCCCAGTGTACATATGATCTTTGTTTTTCTCATAGTTTTTCCTTTCCGGATAAATCCTTATCGATTTTGAAATGTTTCCGGTATTCTGAAGATACTCTCCCGTTCTGAACTTCTGTCAGAGATTACCGTATAGAAACATTATATCATTGATATACTATGATTATCCAGTAGGAATTCCCTGTTTCACTATATTTAACCCGAATTTTTCATTACACATCAGCCGGCAGGAATCTGACGTCTGATTTTTTTCAGCAGCCTATGCTTTAGCCGCCTCGTTCACACATCTGAGTGCATTCAGGCTTCTCGGATAACCGATATACGGCAGGCACTGAGAAATGATCTTGATCAGGAATGCTTTGTCATTTCCCACTTTCATATTGCCTGCAGCATGAGAAGTAAGCTGAGGTTCGCATCCTCCCTGAGCCGCCAGGAAACAGAAGGTGATCATCTCTCTCTGACGATAGTCCAGACCGGTACGGGTATAGTAATCGCCAAAGCAGTTGCCGGACAGCCAGCGGTTGATATGACGGCTTTCCTCCGGTCCGGATGTAGCGAAGCCCTTCATACCCTCTCCGAAGATATCCACCTGAGCCTGCTCGCCCTTTTCCACTCTGTCCTCAATCGTTGTGGTGGCCTGGCTTTCCAGCGGGAGCGCGATGCCCTTCTCTGCAAATACTTCATTTACGATATCAAAGAACGGGCGGACACGTCCGATTCCAAGATATGCACATGCCTGATAGACGATCTCCTTTACTTCCACGGGAGTCACGCCCAGGTTCAGAGCTCCCGGCAGGAGTTCACGGAACTCCACTGTTCCCTGGCATCCAAGAAGAGCGGCAAGGATCGCCATCATCCTGGTCCTGTCGTCCAGATCATCCTGATTTACAACTTCATCATAAGCAAAGTTTGCGAAGAAATCTGCGAACTCCGGATCCTTAGCGGAAAGCTTCAGATCTCCTTCGGGGTATAATCTTCTGAAATATTTTTCTGCTGCTTCTGTCATTTTGGATTTTCCTTTCTCTTCACTAATATTATCAACATCTTAATCTCAATATCTTAATCTGCCTGCTTTGCATCTGTTCTTCGCAGATTATTCGCAGGTCATATCGTCTGTCCGGGATATCATCCCATATGAATATAGAGAGGACTTCTGCCCTCTCCAAATACATTGCATGCTATTTTAATTTTCCGTATTCTTCATCGGAAACAGCCTCAAGCCATTCATTGGATGCCCCTTCTGCCGGAACCTCAATGGCAAGATGCTGGAACCAGGAATCCGGTGCAGCGCCGTGCCAGTGCTTTACTTCCGGCGGGATGTTTACAACGTCTCCGGCTTTCAGCTCCTGTGCCTCTTTGCCCCACTCCTGATAATAGCCGCGTCCGCCTGTAACGAGGAGGATCTGGCCTCCTTTGTGGTGGATGTGCCAGTTGTTGCGGCAGCCTGGCTCAAATGTCACGTTGCCGACTCCGACTCTCTCTGTTGTAAGCATCTTCAGATAGCTCTGTCCGATGAAGTACTGTGCGAACGCTGTGTTCGGTTCGCCAATCTCAAATACATTTCCGCCGCCCAAATCCTGTTTCATCTTTTCTGTATCCATGTGTAACGCCTCCAGTTTGAAATACAATTATTATCTTTAGGTCAGTTAATATTGTATTACTGGTTGAAGCTGCAGGCAAATACTTAGTTCACATGGTGGAATATGCCTGTGAGGTATGATTATAAGTTACAAACGTTCAAAAAGATCGCGTGATCCACGTGACATGCTCCCACCACTTACCCTGACGGCTTGAAGTGGGGGCTTCCTGCTCAATAACCCTTATAGACTAAGTATCAACAGGCTATCCCCGCCTGTCCGGCGGTTCTTATTTTTCTGCCCGGATACGGGC
>DXCZ01000109.1 GCA_019115765.1 Candidatus Mediterraneibacter stercoripullorum
CCGCCGAAAAGCCATACTTGAAATGGCTCTCACTTTCCTCACACTGGGCGATAGCGTTCTGCGCCCGGAGTTCTTCCACCAGAGCATAGTCCTCTTTGCTGAGCCGCTGGGATAACTGCTCCATCAACGCCGCACAGGTTTGGATCGCCTTGCGGTATTCCGGGGACGTGGGCACTACCGCTTCACAGGGATAAAACTCCCCGTTATACATGGCTTCCAAAATCATTGCGTTCCCTCCCTCAACAATAGACCAACTCCGCCAGGACAATTTCCTCGGCCCTGTTGTGGATGGAGTTCAAGGAGCGCACCCATGCCATCTGGTCGGCAGCTTTCAGGGCTTCTGTGACACCCTCTTGCTGCATCATGGCTTTTTCGATAATTTCCAGCCGCTCCCGGCAGGCGGTGTCGATTTCCTCCAAATGGGGAAACAGCTTTTCAGTGACAATGAGATCGGTATTAGATACAGAGATGTCTGTTTGTAAGGTAATCGATTATTCCGGTATTGATCTGACCTGGAATTTCTACTTTGTTGAAAAGACGGATGATTTTGAAGCTGCGATAGAGGCGCTGAAGAGTAAAGGTTACTCTATTGAGAGCGTTTGAGCCGCGATGACGATGTATCCCCTTCCGCAATATTATGAACGAGTTTTTCGCCCTGTGACAAGGCCCGGATAATATCATTCGGCAGGCCGATGTCCATGTGGCGCTTCATTGCCAGTTTGTAGTCCTCTTTCGCCGGTTGTATCATCAACGCCCTGCTTGACGGGATGTGCCGGTGCTGATGACGAACTTTCCCACCCTCCAACTGGCCGAACTCAAGAACCCACCCGTATCTATGTCCCGGAGGTGCTCAGCCATAAAATTACTAAAACGTATCTGCTAAACATCCATACATCAAAATAAGTAAAAGCTGGTTGTGGATATAGTCATAACACGATATAATATGACTATAAAATATTGGAGGTATGTCTATGTTTTCACTACAGGAGTCCATTCGTCCGTCAGCAGATTTAAGAAATCATTATAGCGAAATATCAAAACAGTGCAGGGAAAATAATGAGGCAGTTATTATCACTGTGAATGGCCGGGGAGATACAGTTTCTCTCTCTTATGAAGAATATAAAAGGATGAAGTCCAGGATAGAACTTCTGGAAATTCTGTCGACAGCAGAAGACGATGTTAAAAATGGAAGGGTTGAACCGATTGAAAATACCTTTCAGGATCTGAGACAGATATTGAAGGAGAAATGATATGAAGTATACAGTTGTTCGTACGGATACAGCAGATGAACAGATTCGTAAGATCATCCTTTATATCAATGAAAATTTTGGATCGGAGACTGCGCTGCAGAAATTAGATGAGTTGGAAGAAAGTATTCTGCTTTTAGGAGATAATCCGGATATTGGAACAATTCCCAGGTATCATGTTCTTAGACAACAAGGATACAGGATATTGATATTAGAGAAAAACCTTGTGTTTTATAAAATCGATGATGAGAGAAAAAGAGTGATTATTTATGCGGTGGTGGATCAAAGGCAGGATTATCTGAACATCGTTAGAGGGTTATAAAGGAAATCTGATTATTTGGGCACTTTTTGGGGGCTTATCTTCCAAAGAGTGCCCTTTTCATTTAAGCAGAAACGTATTGACAGAGTCAGAAATTATGGATATGGTAATATCCAAGCAGATTTTGACGGAGATGTTGTTGATAAAGGGGATGAAAACCTTCGGCTGCTCGATTTTATTCGAAGTTCAGAAAATATGATTTTGATAAAAGGCAATCATGAATATCTTTTTGAAAAATATCTTCAGGGAACTATAAGCGCTGAACTATGGGATGCATGCGGCGGATCTGTCACCCGGGCAGAAGTTCTTTCTTATAACATACAATTACAAACAAGTGTGAAAGCCCCGTGTCAATTCAGAGAATATGCAGAGGAATGGGGTCCTAAGTATCTTCAATATGCTGACTCAATTTAAATATTACGGATGGTTTACTTTTGTGTTGTGATGATATATAATTACGACACAAAAATTTCATATTAAAAGACGGTATCAGCTTTGAGATTGTAAAAGCAGCAGAAATCATGGCTGACTTTGAATATTCGGGAGTCCGGTTGGTGCTGGAAGCCAGACTTGACCGTTTGAAACAGAGGATTGTGATGCATAAGAGGAGGGAAATAGGCATATGGGTACGGGGCGTATAAAAAAGAAGACATTGAGAACGAAGATGCTTGGCATACTGATGCTGTGTGCGATGACTAGCCTTCTGGCTGCGGGAATCGTCTCTTATATGGCGCTGAGAATGATACAGAATGACAGTATAGAGGATAATATGAAGATGTATCTGGATCAGATCACGCGGAATACCGACGCCGCCTATTATGATATGCTCAGTATTATGAACTACATGGGTCCGGGAGGGCTGGTCGGAAATGTGACGGACAGTTATCTCGGAGCAACGGATAATTTTGACAGGTTTATTGAACAGCGGTCACTCAGGGAAGAGATGGCAGGACTTGGTTATGTCAACACAAAACTGGTAGGTGTCACGTATTATGACAGGGAGGAGAAGAAGGAACTTATCAGTGGCATGAATGTCAGGGCGCTGGACGGAAGCCATGCTTCACTGCCTGAGGTTGTGGAGTGTGCGGGAAATGTCATACAGGCGGCCCATTCGTCTTTTCTTGGGATCGGCGAAGAACCGGTCTTTTCCGTCATGAGAGAGGTGGTCTTCGGAAACGGGAAAAAGCTGGATATATATGCAGAGATTGAGGTAGATATGAGGACTCCGGAAGAAATAAATAAGGCCGGACGCCCCTACACTTATATCCAGACGGATGAAAACGGGATTGCACGGTATAGTACAAATTCTGTCATTATACAAGGACAGAAACTCTTTTCTACGGCACTCGCGAAGGGGCAATATGAAGTCCAGACAAAAGAAGGGTATAAAATTATGGCATACCGAAGCCAGATGGGATACATTAATGCAGTGGCGCTGCCAGACGACATGTATCAGAATGAGATCAACCAGTGGAGAATGAGGATGACGCTCATCATAGTTGTGGCATTTTTGATCTTCGCCCTGTCTGTTTTTTATCTTTATCGGATAATCTGCCGGCCATTGAATCAATTTCGAAGGCAGATGGCACAGATTGGAAACGGCGCTCTTCAGGCGGTGCATGAAGAGTCGGATATCGCGGAGTTTGACAGCTTGATGAGGGAAGTAGAACAGATGAAGCGTCAGATCGAGAATCTCATCAGCAATATGGTAGAAAAGGAGAAGAACATACAGAAGACGGAGTATGAGAAACTGCTCTATCAGATTAACCCGCACTTTCTTCTCAATACGCTGAATTCAATCCAGTGGATGGCACAGATGAGCCGTCAGAGAGACATCAGTGAGTTTGTACAGAGATTAAAGAAGCTTCTTTCCTATAATCTGGGCAAGGAAGGCAGTCAGACAACGCTGCGGACAGAGCTGGAGATCGTCAGGGAATATATCGCCCTTCAGCAGATGCGGTATGATTTTGTTATTGAGATGAATGTCGAAGACGGCGATTATCTTGATCAGCCGACGGTCCGTATGCTTTTTCAGCCGCTTGTGGAAAACGCGATCCGCTATGGCCTTGGGGACGATGAGAAGATCAGCATCCAGGTCTTTGAAGATACGGCGAGACATGTGGCTGTCGTGACCATTACTGACAGCGGAAAGGGACTGACCCAGGAGGAAATCGATGAGATCAACCAGCCGTTTGATTATGACTGGGAATGCCGGAAGGATAAGAACAGGGGCATCGGGCTCCGCTACGTGAAGGCTATGCTGGAATCATTTTATGATGGGCAGACGAGTCTGTTTGTAAACAGCAGAAAAGGGATCGGAACTAAGATTACGATCCTCCTTCCTGTCCGGGACCAGACAGAACAAAAGGGAAAGGACGCATTTGCAGAAGATAAGGGGGGACAGGCAGATGAACGTATTGATCGTTGATGATGACAAACTTGCCAGAAAAGGTCTGATCGCCATTATGAACTGGGAAAAGTATGGATTCAGGGTGGCGGGAGACGTACAGAACGGGAGAAAGGCTCTGGAATTTCTCCGTACTCATCCGGTGGACATCGTGTTTACGGATATTGATATGCCGGAGATCGATGGACTGGAATTGATGCAGATGTGTAAAGAAGAATTCCCGGATATTAAGTTTGTAATTTTTTCTGTGTATGAAGATTTCAGTTATGCACAGACTGCGATCCGCATGGGCGCGTTAGACTATATCTCAAAGATCAGTTTTTCCCCGGAAGAGTGTGAACAGATACTGGAGCGGGTCAGCGCAAAGTACAGGCAGACAAGCAGAGAGGGGCAGGCAGACGGGGAAGACCGGGAAAAACTCAGGGAGCTGAGCAGAAGATGGATGTACACCGGATGGATCTTCAATGAGAAAGAATTTGAAGATCTCTGCCGGGAGACAAAGGGAATTAGTCTGCGGAGTGCTGAAAGGATTTTTGTAAAGAGTTTTCACAATCTTCAGATCCTGTCAGGCGGGGAGGGTGAGTTCCCGTCGCTGAATACGGTTGAGGAGATGCTGGACTGGGTGCGCCGCTGGCGGGAACATATTTATGAAGTGTGCCATGACACGCCGCAGAAAAACGATATTTGTGCGTTCGCTGCTGTTATCCTATATGTGGATGATCACATCGGGGAGGAGCTGCACTCGGAAGACGCGGCGGAAAGGATCGGAATGAGCAGGAGTTATTTCAGCACGCGGTTTAAGGAAATGACCGGGGAAACATTTCATCAGTATGTGATACACAGGAAAATGAAGGCGGCGGCTGAACGGATAGAGGAGGGAAAGAAGACCATTACCCAGATCGCCACCGAACTTGGATATGACAATTTCCACTATTTTGCAAGAGTATTTGCAAGGGAGTACGGGTGTAACCCTTCCGAATATCGAAAAGAGAGAAAAAATGTCTGATTTTCATCGGACATTTTTTTTAAACTTAAAAAACATTTGGTAAATCAGAGACAATATCATCTGGCAGGATATGTGTGCAGAAGATAAACTGTTTACAAAAAGGAAGGGAGGTCTTAGCATGTATATCAAACGATTTGTGAAGCATTACTACATTATGCTGATCCCGGCGCTCTTGTGGCTGTTTTTCTTCAGCATCGTTCCGATGTTCGGTATCGTCATGGCATTCCAGGACTATAATCCGGGCAAGGGCATCCTGCATTCTGAGTTTGTCGGGCTTGAGAATTTTGTGTATATGTTTCAGATGAGCGATGTCAAACAGGTGCTGTGCAATACCGTTGTGATCGCGGTCGGAAAGATTATCGGAAATATCATCATTCCGCTGCTCTTCGCACTTCTGCTTAATGAACTCTGCATTAAGCGAATCAAACGGCCGATCCAGACTATCGTGTATCTGCCTTATTTCCTGTCCTGGGTTATCCTGGCAAAGATTGTTCTGAACATCTTTGGATATACAGGACCAATTAATCAGCTGATCGAGGTGTTCGGCGGAAATCCGATCAATTTCTTCGGGGAGCCGTCACTGTTCCAGCCTCTGGTAATCGGCACAGATATTTGGAAAGGATTCGGGTACAATACGGTAGTTTACCTGGCAGCAATACTCGGGGTGGATCAGAGTCTTTATGAGGCTGCGGCGGTAGATGGAGCAGGAAGGTTCAAACGTATCTGGCATGTGACGCTTCCGGGAATAAGGACGACGGTCGCGCTCCTGGCAATCCTGTCACTTGGAAACGTGCTCAACGCAGGTTTTGATCAGATCTACAATCTGTACAATCCGCTCGTTTATTCTACAGGTGATATCATCGACACCTGGGTATACCGTGCAGGTCTTGAGAATCTGCAGTACTCGCTGGCGACGGCAGTCGGCTTGTTTAAGTCGGTGATCAGCGTTATCCTGATCGTCATAGGATATAAGCTGGCAGATAAGTTTACCGGTTACAAATTATTCTGAGGAGGCGCAGTAAATGATAGAAAATAAAGGGATAGGATCGAAAATATTCGATGCGATAAATGTCGTGATCCTTATTCTGATCACGCTGATCTGCATCCTGCCTGTATGGTATGTCCTCTGCGTCTCTCTGAGCAGCAGGGAGGCTGTCAATGCAGGACAGGTTGCTCTTTGGCCGGTGGGATTCAATCTCCTCTCATATCAGAAGATCATGGGAGAAAGTGATTTCTTTGGTTCCTTTCTCGTGTCTGTCAAGCGAGTTGTGTTAGGAACAGGGGTCAGTATGGTGTGCATACTTCTGGCAGCATATCCGCTGTCAAGAACGAAAAAGCAGTTTCCTAAGAGAGACATCTTCATGTGGATCTTTGTATTCTGCATGCTGTTTAACGGAGGTACTGTTCCGTGGTATGTCACAATGAAAAATTACGGTCTCATGGACAGCATATGGGGACTTGTTCTTGGTATGGGGCTTCAGGTTTTCAATGTCATCCTGGCAGTGAACTTTTTCAAGAATCTGCCTGTTGAACTAGAGGAGGCGTGCTTTGTAGACGGCGGCGGACCATGGAGGAATCTGGTTTCCATCTATATTCCTCTGGCAAAGCCGATGGTGGCAACGATCTCGCTCTTCACGATTGTTCAATACTGGAATGAGTTCTTCCAGGGAATGGTGCTGAGTACGAGACAGAGCAGCTATCCGCTCCAGACATACATACAGCAGATGGTAGTAACACTGGATTATTCAAATATGAATGTCGATCAGATTGCACAGGCGATGAAATTGAACAACCTGTCCCTGGACGCGGCGAAGATATTTATCGCCATGATTCCGGTACTGATCGTATATCCGTTTTTGCAGAAATATTTTGTATCAGGCATTACTCTGGGATCGGTAAAAGGATAGTATCGATACTGGAAAGTGTTCGGTGAAAATAGAGAACAGTAAAAAAGGAAAAGGAGAAGATGGATTATGAAATTAAAAAGAGTAATCGCTATAGCGTGCACTGCAGCTATGACGGCGTCTTTGATCTCAGGTTGCGGTGGTTCGTCTGACGAAGGGCAGAAAGAAGCGGTCAAGGAAGCAGAAGGAACAGCAAAGGAAGATCTGCCTCTGGCAAAATATCCGGAGACAGTTACAGTACATCTGGGCGGGAAAATGAATCCGAATGCGAAGATTCCGGAAGGAATGTCGTTTGAAGACAACTCCTATACAAGACTGTTGAAAGATGACCTGAATATCGAGGTAGTATACGACTGGGTTGCCTCTATGTCAGACTATGATGAAAAAATGAGTCTCTGTATCGGAAGTAATACGGTTCCGGAAATCATGAATGTAAATGCGACTCAGTACAGGGCTCTCCTGAAATACGATATGATACAGCCCCTGGATGACTATTTTGATGATTATGCATCTGACGCGCTTAAGAGTTATGTGGAATCCGGTGGGGAAGAGCTGATGGACTGTATAACAAACGATGACGGAGAAATCATGGCAATTCCGGCTCCGAATCTGACGGCAGGCGGTGTAAACGAGATGTGGATCCGTCAGGACTGGCTGGATGCTCTCAACCTTGAGGCGCCCCGCACATGGGACGAGCTGTCAGAAGTGGCAAAAGCGTTTGTGACAGAGGATCCGGATGGAAATGGAGAGGATGATACGATCGGTATCCTCGGACCCGGGAACGCGGATCATATGAATGCCATCGGCGGCAACCAGTTCGGACTTGATCCCCTGTTCAGCTGCTATCAGTCCTATCCGCAGTACTGGCTGGAAGGCGAAGACGGATCAGTAGAGTACGGTTCGATCCAGCCGGAGACGAAGACTGCGCTGGAAAATATCTCCAAACTTTATGCTGACGGCGTGATCGATCCTGAGATGCTCGTCAGAAGCGACAGCAAGGAACCTCTTCTTGCCGGAAAAGTCGGAATCTTTTTTGGTCCGTGGTGGTGTGCATATACATTTGCAGATACAACTCTGTCAGGTTCAGCAGACTGGAGAGCATATTTCACACCTCTTTCCGAAGACGGAAAATATTATACACATATGGCAGAGCCGACAACACAGTATGTTGTAGCAAGCAAAGACTGCAAAAATCCGGAAGCAGCGTTCAAGATCATCAATTATATAATTGCTAATGAGCAGACTTGGGTGGAAGAAGGGGTAACATCCACTGAGATGGGAACAGCAGATTTTTATCCACTTTACAACACTTATGACAATGCAGATGAGATCGAGACATCTTATGAAGTTCTGACGCAGTATCTTAACGGGGAGATAGGCATAGATGATGTGGATTTCTCAACACATAAACTGCTGAAGAATGACATGGAAGCGATAACGGAACTTAAGAAAGAGCCTTATGATGATTTCAGCCTTGAATACTGGAATTTAGACAGTGAGCTGGCTCAGGGCAACCTGCCTCGTCTGGTTGCGATCATGGTAGGAGACGCTCCGCTTGTCAATGAGGAATATGTTCCGATTTACAACGTTTACAACGGACAGACAGAAACCATGGAAGCGAAGTGGGCAAATCTGAAGAAGATGGAAGAAGAGACTTTCGCGAAGATCATCATGGGTAAAGCTGATATCAGTGAGTTTGATACCTTTGTAGAGAACTGGAAGAGCCAGGGCGGCGATCAGATTCTGAAGGAGATCAACGAGGAACTGGGAAAATAAGGAAAGAAAACGGGGCGGCGGTTTACGCCGCTCCAAACAGTGAGGTGCTTCGATGAAAGAGAATAAAATCGTATATGGCCTGATCGGATTCGGCGGGATGGGCAAATGGCATACTGAGATCCTGGAAAATGTGCCGGAGATCGAACTTGCAGGGATTTATGACATTAAAGAAGAAAAGAGAAAACTGGCAGAGAAAGCAGGATTCCGGACATATGAGACAGAAGAAGCCATGCTTGCGGACGAGTGCATAGATGTGATCCTGATGGCAACACCGAATGACACACACAGACCGATCGCACTGCGTGCCATGGAGGCGGGAAAGAATGTCATTGTAGAGAAACCTGCGGCTCTTTCTCTGAAGGAACTTACAGAAATGGAGGATGCGGCGGAGAAAACCGGCCGGTTCCTGACTGTACACCAGAACAGGCGGTGGGATGAAGATTTCCTGACAGTCCGGGAAATCCTGCATGACCAGACGATGGGAGAGATCTTCCGCATAGAGAGCCGGGTACATGGCTCCCGCGGAATACCGGGAGACTGGAGAAAAGAAAAAGCACACGGCGGCGGAATGGTGCTGGACTGGGGCGTCCATCTCTTTGATCAGATCTTACGTCTGACCGGGGAACGCAGGCTGGAGACGGTATATGCCACATTGACCAACGTGACAAATCAGGAGGTGGACGACGGGTTTACCGCTGTCCTCCGGTTTGAAGGCGGTCTGGAAGTTCTTGTAGAAGTAGGAACAAACAACTTTATTTCGCTGCCCCGCTGGTATGTTCTGGGGGAAAACGGAAGTGCTGTCATTGAGGACTGGGATCTGTCCGGTAAGATCGTGAAAGCCTTCTCCGAAGAGGAGAAAGAAATCGTTCCGGTGCGGACAGCCGCAGGACTTACGAAGACGATGGCCCCAAGAAGAGAGGATACGATCCGTATGGAACAGCTTCCTGTTGTGCATGGAGATATCGCCGACTTCCATCGCAATGTCGCTGCAGTGCTTTTAAGAGGAGAAGAACCGGCTGTAAAACTTCCGGAGGTGAAAAGAGTAATGCGCCTGATGGAGACGGTCTTTCGGTCTGCAGAAACAAACCAGGCGGTTGACTTTGAATGAAGAAAGGAGAGCGTGAACAATGAAACAGATCAAGATTGGAACATGCATCCAGGGCCCCAGGTCAGAAGAGTGGCTGCCGGGATTCCTGGGAAAAGGATTTGAGACATTTTCTCTGAATTTTCATATGTCTCTGGAAGGGACAGATCTGGAACGGCTTGCCGATAAGACGGAAAAACTGCTGGCAGACAGACCGGAGCGCATCAGCACGATCGGATTTTACTGCAATCCGATCCAGTATCCGGAGCACAGGAAGACGCTGGAACAGGTTATCAGAACAGCAGGCAGATTCGGAGCTGATCATGTAAGCACTTTTGCAGGGGCATTTGAGGACCGCCCTGTAGAGGAATCTTTCACCGAGTTTGGTAAAGTATTCAGGGAACTTGCGGACCTGGCGAAAGAGAATGGCGTCAAATTGGGAATAGAGAATTGTCTTATGGACGGAACATGGGAAAAAGCCACATGCAATATCGGTTTTCATCCACGTGCATGGGAAGCAATGTTTGAAGAGGTGAAACAGGACAATTTCGGTCTGGAATGGGAACCGACCCACCAGATGGTACAGCTTATAGATCCGGTTTCACAGCTCAGGAAATGGTGCCATAAGATTGTACACGTACACGGCAAGGATGCGACGATCGACTGGAACGCGGTCCGCCACGGAGGTATTTCGGGAGCGGAGACATTTGTCTGGCACAGAATGCCGGGATTCGGCGACACAAACTGGAGAGATATTATTTCTATCCTGCGGGCAAACGGCTATGAGGATGATATCTGTATTGAAGGATATCATGATCCGGTTTACTCAGGCGAATGGGAGATGACAGGACAGCTCCATGCGCTGCGTTATCTGAAATGGTGCCGGGGAGGAGATTATGAGCCGGTTCCATGGGAAGTATAGCAGGAGGAGACAGAAATGAAACTTGGATTTATTACATCAATTCTTGAAGATTATACTTATGAAGAGATGATCGACTTCGCCTCAGAGCATGGATTTGAGTGTGTAGAGGCGGCAAGCTGGAAGAAGGAAAAAGCTGAACGCAGATATGCGGGGGTAAGTCATATTGACGCGGAGCGGGTGCTTGACGACGACAGCTACGCTGCTCATATCTCCGGATATGCGAAAGAAAAAGGCATAGAGATTTCGGCTCTTGCCTATTATCCGAATGTAATGGATGCAGATCGGGCAAAGGGTGAAACTGCGGCAGCGCACTTAAAGAATGTCATCCTTGCCAGCGCAAAACTGAATGTGAACATGGTGACTACATTTATCGGGAGAGATCAGACAAAGACTGTGGAAGAGAATCTTCTTTTAGTAAAGAAAGTATGGCAACCGATCATCCGGCTGGCTGAAGAAAACGGAGTAAAGATCGCAATAGAAAACTGTCCGATGCTGTTTGGACCGGATCAGTGGCCGGGCGGACAGAATCTTATGACGACTCCGGCAGTGTGGAGAAAAGTTTTTGAGATTTTGGACAGCGACTGCCTGGGCATTAATTACGACCCGTCGCATTTTGTATGGCAGATGATAGACCCGATCCGTCCGATCTATGAATTCAAAGACAAGATATTCCACGTGCACTATAAGGATATCAAGCTGTATCCGGAACGTCTGAATGACTGCGGCATTATGGCATATCCTCTTGATTTCATGTCCCCGAAGATTCCCGGCCTTGGAGATGTGGACTGGGGCAGATATGTATCTGCTCTTACGGATATCGGTTACAGCGGTTATTCTTGTATTGAGATCGAGGACAAGTCATTTGAGAGTTCACGGGAAATGATTGAAAAGGCACTTGTTCTGAGTCAGAGATATTTAAGACAGTATGTAGTTTAGAGGATAATATCAGGATGCATAAATGGAGGAGAAGACGATGAGAAAATTACGAGCTGGTATCGTAGGATGCGGGGGGATCGCCAATGCAAAGCATCTCCCGGCGATGGAAAAGTGCGGACTCTATGAAGTTGCCGCATTCTGTGACATAATCCCGGAGCGGGCACAGGAGACAAAGGAGAAGTTCGGCGGCAGTGACGCTAAAGTTTTCACTGATTACAGAGAACTGGTAAAGGAAAATCTTGATGTGGTATATGTGACGACGCCAAACAGATCCCATGCCGAGATTTCCATTGCTGCCATGGAAGCCGGCAAGGACGTTATGTGCGAAAAACCGATGGCAATGAATTACGCGGAAGCGGAGAAAATGCTGGAGGCAGCAAAGAAGACAGGGCGTGTGCTTAATATTGCATATCAGAACAGGTATCGGCCGGACAGCATGTACCTGAAGGAAATGTGCAGAAACGGCGAGATGGGAGACATATACTTTGCAAAGGCGCACGCGCTCAGGAGGAGAGCGGTGCCTACCTGGGGTGTATTTCTTAACGAAGAAGAACAGGGGGGCGGTCCGCTGATCGACATCGGAACTCATGCTCTGGATCTGACGCTCTGGATGATGGATAACTATGAAGTGGCTTCTGTGACCGGGGCAGTGTACCACAAACTGTCTCAGCAGACAGATCAGGGAAATGCTTTCGGAAACTGGGATCCGCAGCAGTTTAAAGTAGAAGACTCGGCATTCGGGTTTATTCGAATGAAGAACGGGGCTCTGATCGAACTGGAGTCAGCCTGGGCGTTAAATACTCTGGAAGTGGACGAGGCAAAAACAAGCATATGCGGAACAAAGGCCGGGGCTGATATGAAAGATGGACTTCGCATCAACCGGATCCATCATAATACCCAGACTGTAGAGATACCGGATCTGTCAGGCGGCGGAGTGGCTTTCTTTGCAGGCGAAGAAAAATCTGCGGCAGATGTAGAACAGGAACTTTTCTACCATATTGTTGTCGACGGGCAGGAACAGGTGGTAAAACCGGAACAGGCGGCGGCAGTCACCCGTATCCTTGAGGCAGTGTACCGTTCGGCAGAGAGCGGAGAGACAATTTACTTTGATTGAGAGAACAGGAGATCATGGAGGAAAGAAAATTAAAACAGCTGCTGTCCGAGATGTCGCTGCGTGAAAAGATCGGACAGATGATACAGCTGACGGGAATTTACTTTGATGAGGATGCAGTTCTTACCGGGGCGGTGGGGGAAGGCCAGCCGCCTCAGTGGGTGATCCGGTACGCCGGTTCAGTACTTGGTATGATAGGGGCGGAAAAGCTCAGGATGATCCAGAAAAAATATATGGAAGCACATCCTCACCATATTCCGCTGCTTTTTATGGCGGATGTCATACACGGGTGCAGGACCATAGCCCCAATCCCTCTTGGACAGGCATGTTCTTTTCATCCGGAACTGGTTGAGAAGATGGCGGGACATGCGGCTGCAGAGGCTGCTTCTGAAGGGATCAAAGCGACGTTTTCTCCGATGATGGATGTGTCCAGAGACCCGAGATGGGGGAGGATCATGGAATCCTTCGGAGAGGATCCTTTTCTGAACGGAGTTATGGGAACGGTAATGCTCAGGGGATATCAGAAGGGCGGCAAAAAAGGCACGGCAGGGAGCGGGGAAATTCCGGAGTCCGGCATCGCCGGCTGTCTCAAACATTTTGCCGGTTATGGAGCGGTGAATGCGGGGCGAGAATACAATGATGTGGAAATATCTCAGAGAACATTTCGTGAGCAGTATCTCAAACCGTTTCGCATGGCGATGCATGCAGATCCGGCGATGGTGATGACTGCTTTTAATGCAGTTGACCGCAGACCGGTCAGCGGAAACAAAGAGCTGCTCGAAGATATTCTCAGGAAAGAAATGGGGTTCAGTGGCACTGTAATCTCCGATTGGGGGTCCGTGGGACAGCTGGAGGAACAGAATGTGGTGTCAGGCCAGGAAGAAGCTGCAGATGCGGCAGTCCATGCAGGGGTTGACATCGATATGATGAGCCCGGCATATATGTTTCATCTGGAAGAACTGGTTGAAGAAGGCCGTGTCCCTGTTTCGCTGATAGACAGAAGTGCATGGAATGTGCTGGTGATGAAGAACAGGCTCGGGTTGTTTGAGGATCCGTTTGCTGGAATGGAGGGAGAAGAACAGCTGTCTGCGGAGGCAAAGAAGACTGCACTTGCCCTGGCATGTGAGAGTTCAGTTCTTCTGAAAAATGATGACCTGCTTCCGCTGAAACCAGAACAGAAGGTGTTCTGGGCCGGCCCTTATGTGGAGTCGACAGAACTGCTGAGCAGATGGGCAATCTTCGGCCGCCACGACGATGTGGAGACGATCGGTGAAGTTCTGAGAGACCGGAAGCTGCCGGTCAGGTTAATTCCAGGCTGTGAGATACTCACAGAAGAAGAAAGACGGCTGTGGCAGGCTGATAACTGCCGGATTCAGAGCGAAGAAGAACAGGATAAAGAAATTTCGGGATTGTGCGGAGACCAATATGCAGCACTTGAAGAAATCGGACCTGAGGATACAGTGGTACTTGTGATTGGAGAACATGAAGCGCAGTCCGGTGAGGCGGCGAGCAGGGCATTTCTTGATCTTCCGGAAGGGCAGCAGAAGTTTTTTGACGCATTAGCTGAGCGCACCTCCCATATCGTAACGGTCGTCATGTCAGGACGTCCGCTGGATATACGGAAAATAGTAGAAAAGTCCCAGGCTGTCCTCCTTGCCTGGAGACCGGGAACGATGGGAGCCGAGGCTGTCGTCCGTCTGGTGTACGGAGAAGAGACGCCTTCCGGCAAACTCTCAGTGAGCATACCGTGGTGTGTGGGACAGGTACCTGTCAGCTACTGGGATGTAAAGACCGGACACCGGATGACGGAGACAGATCCGGAGAACCGCTTCACGAGCCGGTATATGGATATTCCGAATGAGCCGCTTTATCCGTTTGGATTTGGTCTCTCTTACACGGGATTTACCATTACGCCTCCTGTACTTGAGAAACAGGAAAGAGAAGATAAGATCGGAATATTATGTAAGGTAAAAAATGTGGGAGAAGTGCCGGGAGCTGAAGTTGTACAGTGCTATGTTGAGACACTCTGTGCTCCGGTCGTACGGCCGGCCAGAGAACTTATCAGGTTCCGGAAAATTTTCCTGCATCCTGGTGAAGAACAGGAAGTGAAATTTACGATTGACCGGAAAGAACTGGCTTTTTACGGAGCGGATATGGAACTCATAGACGGAGGCGTCCCGCTTCGGATTACCGTCGGGAACAGCAGCAGGTCAGAAGCAGGGGACATCAGTCTCCGGCTGGACAGGAGTCCATTCGTCCGTCAGCA
The DNA here is from genome assembly GCA_019115765.1 of Candidatus Mediterraneibacter stercoripullorum. GTDB lineage: Bacteria > Bacillota > Clostridia > Lachnospirales > Lachnospiraceae > Mediterraneibacter > Mediterraneibacter stercoripullorum. Next base: position 14,979 of record DXCZ01000109.1, read on the forward strand.
GATTTAAGAAATCATTATAGTGAAATATCAAAACAGTGCAGGGAAAATAATGAGACAGTTAAATTGCGTTGCAGAAATTTGATTATTCGGGCACTTTTTGGAAGCTTATCTTCCAAGGAGTGTCCTTTTCATTTAAGCAGAAACGTATTGACAGAGTCAGAAATTATGGATCTGCCGATGTGGATCCGGACGGCTATTATAATAATCCGATTGAAGTGGCTGCCAGGGAATACGCGGAGGAATGGACCTGGAAATATTAATTGAATCAGAATGCGTCTCCTGCTATAATGATGCAGGAAAGGTACCGGAAAATTTGGACTGAAAAGAAGGTGAAAAAATATGCTGACACTTATATTTTTAATATTGCTGTTGTGGATCTTTATCAAGCTGCTGATCTTTGGTGTGAAGGCGGCCTGGGGGATATCCAGGATCATTCTGACGATTTTATGGCCTGTGATTCTGATCGGACTGATCATAGCGGGGTTATTTTACATAGCGGTTCCTGCGCTGGTCATATTTGCTGTGATAGCGTTTGTGGTCACAAGGAACTGAATCCCGGCCAGAAGCGGCGTGTGACGGCTGTCTGCCTGTTCGGGAAATAGACAGAGTGATTGGACTTGAGTGTATACTATGAAGAAACTGACTTTTAAACAGATTATTATTATAGCGAGTATGCTGTTCGGTATGTTCTTCGGAGCGGGGAATCTGATTTTCCCTGCTTCGATGGGGCAGCTGGCAGGCAGCAATATCTGGCAGGCGTCCGCCGGGTTCCTGATCACGGGCGTAGGCCTGCCGCTCCTTGCAGTGGCGGCGCTGGGAATCAGCCGTGAGGACGGGCTGCTGGGACTGAGCAGCAGAGTGGGAAAGCGGTACGGGCTTTTCTTTACCTGTGTGCTTTATCTGACTATTGGCCCGTTTTTCGCCATCCCGAGATGTGCCAGCGTGTCATATACGGTTGGGATTGAGAGGATCCTTCCGGGAACGGAACAGTCTGTGGGACTGGCGGTGTTTTCCCTGCTGTTCTTTGCGCTGGTGCTGTTCTTCTCCCTGAGACCGGGGGAGATATTGACCTGGATCGGCAAGGTCCTGAATCCTCTTTTTCTGTTGCTGATGGCAGTCCTTATCGTGAGGGCACTGATCTCTCCGCTTGGAACTATCGGGGAGGTTGAACCTTCCGGAGCCTATGTGTCAGGAGCTTTTTCGACCGGACTGCTGGAAGGATATAACACGATGGACGCTCTGGCCGGTCTGGCTTTCGGTATTGTTGTGGTAGATGTGATCCGGGGGCTTGGCGTGGAGGAGCCGGGGGAAGTGGCAGAAAATACGGTGAAGGCCGGCGTGTTCAGTTCCCTTCTCATGGGTCTGATCTATGTTCTGGTGACCGTAGTCGGGGCTCAGAGCAGAGGGACTTTTGAAGCGGCGGCCAATGGCGGGGAGGCGCTGGCACAGATTGCGGAACATTATTTCGGCAGTGCAGGTGCAGTGATCCTCGCGGTGACGGTGACAGTGGCCTGCCTGAAGACCGCGGTCGGGCTGATCACCAGCTGCGGAGAAACCTTTGTGAAGATATTTCCCGGAGGGCCGTCCTATCATATATGGGCGGTGGTCTTCTGTATCTTGTCTTTCCTGATCGCCAACCTGGGGCTGAATGCGATCATCGGCTGGTCCATGCCGGTGCTCATGTTCCTCTATCCGCTGGCTATCGTACTGATCCTGCTGACTCTGGGCGGGCGGCTGTTTGGAAATGACAGGAAAGTTCTGCGGTGGACGATTGGATTTACTGCTGTGGCGGCAATCTTTGATTTCCTACGTGCGCTGCCGGAAGGAGCAAGAGATGTTCTTCATGTAAACGGCGTGGTGGACCTGGCTGCCAGAATCCTGCCACTGTCAGACAGTGGGTTCGGCTGGGTGTGCCCTGCGGCGGTGGGACTGTTGATCGGACTGGTGATGTACTGGCGGGAAAGAAAGAAGAAAACGGCGTGACTGATTTTTTGAAGAAACTCTCCTTCTCTGTGAAATCTGCAGAGAAGGAGAGTTTTTTAGCGGAAACTTTTCTGGTATTATACTTTATCTGGCGGAGAAATATTTCTTACGGATAATGATTACTGCAGTCAGAAGTACAAGGGATACTATGGCAGAACCTGCGGCAAATCCTGCATTCAGATCGTCTCCGGTCTTGGCGGCAGGTGAATTGGTATTGACCTTCCCTGGACTTTTACTTCCGGTATTTATAGCAGAGCTGTTTCCTCCGCTATTACCATTCCCTTTATCCGGATCAGATGTTCCGGGCTTGTCTGTGGCAGGGGGAACATCGCCGGGATCCGTTGTATCAGCTTTCCAGAAGAAGTTCTCCGCTGCGTATGCATAGATCAGCTGCCATGTCTCCCAGTCATGAGCGCCGGGAACCTGCAGGTAGTCGTGATCAATTCCCATATCTGTAAGGATATCGCTGTATTCGCTGACAGGTCCGAGAAGGTAGTCCCATTCACCGGCAGCAAGGAACAGATGAGGCTTATCCTTCATGGAAGAGAGTTTGTCTTTCACCTCGTCGGTCATGCCTTCAACATTGGCATAGCTCCAGATGCCGAAATAAGAGAAGTCTTCCGGATGGTTCATATACATGTTGCTCGTAGTAAATCCGCCCATGGATAGCCCTGCGAATGCACGGCCGTCTGCTGAATCGGATACGTTATATTTATCCTCGATGAGATTCATAATGAGTTCCTGTTCAGCCCAGATCTTGTCAAAATCCCAGCCCAGATCCTGATTGTTCATGGTTACCACAACATATGGCTCAATCTTGCCTTCCGCGGCAAGATTATCCATGATATTGGCAACAGCGCCTTCATTCATCCAGCGGAGTTCGTTCCCTGTCTGGTCTCCGGAAGCGCCGTGTGACAGGTAGAGAATTTTGTAAGGCTCTGCCCGGTCTGCGTCATATCCATAAGGCAGATATACGGCAAGCCCCCT
>DXCZ01000110.1 GCA_019115765.1 Candidatus Mediterraneibacter stercoripullorum
TTTTCACCCTGACTTTCAATATAGGAACGGATTACTTCTATCGGTGTGCCACCTGCGGACAGAAGAAACTCTTGTTACCAGTCACTTTTTCCGCCATACGACTGAATTAGTATGCTAACGCAATAATATCATATTTGTCAAACCAGAACAAGCGTTCTCTAAAAAACAAAAAAGGACAATTCATCCCGCCACCTCAGAGGAAGGGGAATTCTTGTCCACACTTTTGTTAAAATGTTTTCTGACTCTCTTTGAAACAGAAACATTTTACTCCGGCCTGCTCCATCGCTCTCAGCCATCTTTCCTCCGGCCTTTCATCTGTAACGACAGCGGTAAGATCTGCCAGCACTCCGATCTGTGCAAAGGCGACCCGATCAAATTTACTGTGATCAACCGCAAGGATCCGTTCCTTTGCCGATTGAAGCATGGTCCGCTTATTGTTCGCATGCAGTTCCTCCGAGTCGGTAAAGCCTGCTGAAATATCAAAACCTTTGCAGGATATTATGGCCTTATCTACATGATATGTCTGAAGCATCCGGTCCGTCTGCGTACCCACCAGTGCAAATGATCCTGCCAGGGATGTCCCTCCTGTGGACAGGATCTTCCAGCCTGGCACATCGAACAGTTCGATCAGGATCTCTACTGAATTCGTTATGATCGTCAGGTTCTTTTTCTCTCTGTCGCGGAGAGTCTTCGCTACAAATACAGCTGTTGAACTTGCATCAAGCATAATACTCTCGCCGTCTGCCACCTGTTTCCCGATCATTTCAGCGATTCGCTGTTTCCCTACGATGTTGCGTTTCTTCCTTATATTAAATGGCAGATCAATATTGCTGTTCTCATTGATCACCGCGCCGCCGTAACTCTTGACCGCATATCCGTCGTTGACCAGCTTCTCCAGATCCCGCCGGATCGTCTCCTCTGTCACCCCGTAAATTTTGCTCAGTTCGCTCACCACAACCCGCCTGTCTGTCTGAAGCTTCTCAAGGATCTGATTTCTTCTCTCTATAGCCAGCATTTCTCTCCTCATCTTTCTGTTGATGCAACTGTTTCTTTCTTCCAAAATCTTTTTTATTATACTTCATGGATTTCGGCAGGTCAACGCACACGCGGGTTTCTTTGGAAATCTGCTCCTTACAAGAGCCCCCAGATCCAGAAACATCTGAATGAGTATTATTACAGGCATCTGAACATATTATAAACAGACATATTTAATTTCCCACTAATATCTGCTGGAAATAATAACACATTCTGAAAAGGAGGTGCCTGTGCGGGACAATCCGCACGATTCAGATGAAACAGGCAAAATATTATCTGATAATCGGCTTTTTCTTTACATCTGTGCTGGGGACTCTGTCTCATTTTCTGTATGACTGGACCGGAAGGGGAGCGGTCATCGCCCTTTTCTGTCCGGTCAACGAATCGACCTGGGAACATATGAAGCTGCTTTTCTTCCCGATGATGCTCTGGTTTCTATTTATGAAGGAACAGCTCAGAGAAACGCATCCACCGCTGCCCGCTGCATATATGGCGGGAAATCTTGCTGGCACGCTGAGTATTCCTGTCCTTTTCTACACATATTCCGGAATCCTCGGGCGAAATGTGCCTGCGGCGGATATCGCGATATTCTTCATCTGCACGTTCCTGGCTTTCCGGACATCATGGATACTGAGAGACTCCCAATATATTTACCGCCGCAGATTAATGATATATATATTGACCGGACTGATCACTTTGATGTTTTTTATTTTCACATTTTTCCCGCCCGGGATCGGTCTCTTTGCCGAGCCGTAGACTGAAATCTGAGACTTTCTGGAAGCCCCCTGCCAGGAAAAGATTGACAAAAGCGTACTACAGCTGTAGTATATTTGTATACTACAATCGTAGTACGCTTTTGTGTGCTATTTCCAATAGTAAAGCGGGGAAATGCTTGTCTGCGTTCAAAAAGGAGGCGTTCGATTATGAAACTGACAGATTCTGAATGGGCAGTGCTGGAAGTACTGTGGAGCGGCAGGTCCTTTTCACTCGGTGAAATCGTGAAGGATCTGAAGCCTGTGAAAAAATGGAGCAAGACTACGGTCTATACGTATCTCACCCGTATGGAAGCAAAAGGGCTCGTCTCCATCAACCATGAGGACAGCCGTCCTTACTCGGCCGCCGTTTCCCGGGAAAACTGCGCCAGACAAGAGCGGGAAGAGCTTCTGAACAAGGTGTACGACGGGGCCGCCGGCGATCTGATTGCCGCTTTTCTGAAAGACTCTTCCATCTCGCAGAAGGAGATCCGGCGTCTGCGAAAAATTCTGGACGATATGGAGGTATAATGCCGTGTACAATATATGGAGTTTTCTTCTGCAGACAGCAGTCGTTTCACTGACAGCACTGCTTCTGCTGATCATAAAACAGATTTTCACGGACAAGCTGTCTCCACGCTGGCAGTATGGCATATGGATCGTGCTGGTCCTGCGCATTCTGATCCCGGCAGAGACGCGGAATACCCTCTTTTTCCCTCTGGCAGTTTGGATCGAAATGGCAAAAAACCGTGCGGAATCCTTTCTGGAGTCAGCCTGGTCATCGCCTCTGATGCCAGTCAGAACGGTGCCGGACATTCCGTCACCTGTGGGTTCTGCAGGCATACCTTCGAGCATTACAGACTGGCTGCTGATCCTGTATCTGTTGGGGGCAGTCCTGACCGCACTCCGGTATCTCTGCTCCTATATCCGGCTCCGTCTCCTCCTCCGCAGGGGAGCGCCCGCTTCTCCGGAACTTGAAGAGGCTCTCCGAAGAGTATGCGGCAGATACCGTCTCCGCCCCTGCCGGGCAGTCACGATAAAGGGGCTTTCCACTCCGTTTATCTGCGGGATCATCCGTCCGGTGCTGGCAGTTCCGGACGTGGCGGTACCTGCTGCCCAAGCTCCTGCCGCCATGATTCCGGATAGTAAAAAGATAGCTGCCGCGATTCCGGATGACAAGATCCTGCTTCATGAATTGCTTCACCTGAAGTATCTGGATCCCCTCCAGAGCTTCTTCTGGGCTATGCTCCGCTGTCTCCACTGGTGCAATCCATTTCTCATCTATGTATTCAACCGGATCGGGAACGACATGGAATCGCTCTGTGACCAGCGGGTGCTGGAACGGCTGGAGGGGGAAGAGATGCGGGCATACGGGAAGATACTCCTTTCCATGGCAAACGACCGGTATGCAAGGTGCCCCGGGACAAGCTCCATTTCCAACGGAGGGAGGAATATTTCCAGAAGGATCGAAGCTATCGCCCGGTTCCGCAAATATCCACGGGGCATGGGGCTGGTCTCTGTCTGCATTGTTCTTATCATTGGTCTTTCCCTGCTGCTGGAAAACCGGAGCACAGCAGGCGTCCGGATGCTGGATCCGTCCGGATTCGGCGGGGAAGAACGGGCCATGGCGGCGGCCAGACTGACAAGATGCAGCACGCCTGCCGGCGCGCTGGATACCTATGCCAAGGGACTGCTGACCGGAGATCCCATTTACATGGCTATCGCTTCCCCTTTATCCGTTCAGGTTCGCAGCAGCGGCGGAAGCACTATGGATCCCGGGCAGTTTCAGAATGAAACAGACAATGAGATAAACAGCGCAATGCCAGGTGAAGCGTATACAGACAGAACTGATGCCGGCACTTACGGAATCGATACGATCGACCAGGGATACAGCGTACTGAATCTGTCTGAGAACAGGAACGGAAGCCTGGATGGATATATCCTGCTCCGGGACTCTGTTCTCGTACCTGTACAGGTCCTGTATGAGGACGGCTGGCGAGTTACTGAGACCGGTCCGCGCTCTTATATTGACAGTCTGTACCCGACAGATATTGACAACGGCTCCTTAACTCCCTTATCCTTGCTCCGCACTGAGGGAAAGACCGGGACTGTAGAGGTGTATTTCTATACCATATATACCGTAGAGAATACTATCATGGAGAATGACTCTGCATTTTTCAGCGATAGTTTCTTCGATACTTCCATAAAGCCGGATGCTCAGTTCGACTATGGAGAAATATATACCACTCTCCGATACATCTACCGCGATACCGGCATAGGGAAACCGGAGAACCTGGCCGGCCTTATAAGCTGCCGGATGGACTCCCCTGATCAGGAGCCGGACTTTCCGCCGGTTCCGGCAGAAGCAGTCAGTATGTCTTCCTCAGACGGTGTAGACATCGAATACCTAAATGTGGATGACAGTTGGGACGGAACTGCTGTTACATCTGGAGGAAGCTGGACGGATCTGGGCGCTGCAGGAAATGGATTGATCTATCCTCCTGCTGCATGGAAGGTCCGGATTCTGTGGGACGGAGAGGTCAAAGAAGAGCTGACACTGGAAAGCAGCCATTATACAGGCCGCTGATATGAGAGCTGATCATACAGGAGGGGTTTATATGACATCGAAAATTCATACAGATATTTGTGCCGCTGCGGTGCGGATGATCGCATGGGCTTATCTTCTGCTGCATCTGGATCTGACATTCGGAACAGTAAATGTGCTGCCGGACTGGGCAGGATATCTGCTGATCCTGGACGCACTGCCCGCCCTGGCAAAAGAGGAGTCTTCCGCCTCTCTTCTGAAACCGCTGTGCATCATCCTGGCTCTGTGGGAGGGGATCATGTGGTGCGCTGCCATCTTCGGCGCGCAGCCGGACTGGGAACTGATCAAACTCCTCATAAATGTAGTGAGTCTTTATTTTCATTTCCAGCTGCTGACCGATCTGGCATTGATCGCAGAAAAATACGGATGCCCGGAAGGAAAGCGTATCCTGAAACTGAGAACGGTCCGCACGATCCTGCTGACCCTGACATTCCTCCCTCAGTACTTGTCCTTTCCTGACTCAATGCATGAAGGAAGCGCAATATTGCTGATCGGGATTAATCTTGTAGTGGCGTATTTTCTGTGCAGAGCACTGTTTTCCCTGTGTGGATCACTGACGCCGGGGGAGAAATGATCAGGAGAAGCGGGTTCTCATGTTGGTATCTCCGAAGGAGAGAATCTTTCCTTCTTCGTTGACGCCTTCTGCTGCGACGAACTTGAAGTTGCCGCTGCCGTCCTGTGTGATGGCAAGGTATGTGACCGGTCCGGTGTAGGGATAGAACTGTGTCAGATATCCGCCGCCTGTTTTGCCGTGGAAGACTTTTACGATCTTCATGGTAGGTTTCTTGCAGGAAATATCTGCATCGCCGGATCCGCTGTGTCCGATGATAGCGATATCGTCGTTGAAGTCGATGGAGTACATTTCTGCCAGCTGGCCGGTTCCTGAGATGGTCTTCAGGATATCCTGTGCTTTTGCACGGATGGCCTCCTCGTCGGTAATGTCGTCGGCGATGGCCCACATCTTCTCCCAGTCAAACTGCTTGGTATACAGGTGCATTCTTCTGTACAGGTTGGACTCGTCAATATAGAGATCCATCTGAACTGTAACGCTTTAGCATTATTATAGTTTTCGGCAGCCTTCAGAAAAAGGTCGCTGTTTGCAGTTTGAACAAATTCAAGACTCGCTTGCGAGTCTTGGCGCGGGATTCGGGTCAGCTTTAGCTGACATAATACATCTCCGAATCCCTGCGCAGCCTCGCGGAGCGTATATCAGATGGGGGATTGACACCCGCCACTGATAC
>DXCZ01000111.1 GCA_019115765.1 Candidatus Mediterraneibacter stercoripullorum
GAAGCTGAAAGAGGCATGCAGGACACTGAGGGAATATGCTGTTTACACGGATAAGGTCCGGAGGTATGTGGAAGAGATGGAGCTTGCGGATGCAGTGGAGCGTGCAATTCAGGAGTGTATCTCGGAAGGCGTGCTGAAGGATTTCCTGGAGAAGCACAGAGCGGAGGCGAAGGAAATGAGTATATTCGAATATGACCAGGAGAAGCATATGAAGCAGGAGCGGGAAGCTGCCTGGGAGGAGGGCCACCGGGAGGGGCATCGCTCTGGAGTAGCGGAAGGCGTGCTCCTGGGAGAAGAGCAGCTGCTCTGGAGCCAGATTCGGAAAAAGATGGAAAAAGGGAAGAGCCTGACGGAGATAGCAGAAGAACTTGAAGAGACAGAAGAGCATATCAGGGTGCTGATTGAAAAAAGAAAGGATCTCATACCTGATCCGGCATATGAAGAAAAATGAAATTAGGCAGATTGACAGCAGAGTTATATAAAAAGATTCTATGCCAGTTATGCCGTGGCTTCAGGACTCTTGGAAGGTGTGCTGAAGGATTTCCTGGAGAAGCACAGAGCGGAGGCGAAGGAAATGAGTATATTCGAGTATGACCAGGAGAAGCATATGAAGCAGGAAAGGGAAGCTGCCTGGGAGGAGGGCCACCGGGAGGGGCTTAATAGCGGAATAATGCTCACTAAACAGGTTTTGCAGCTTTCTGCCACCGGAAAATCAATAGAAGATATAGCCCGGGAATGCTCTATATCGCCAGAACAGGTAAAAAGGATACTGGAATAATCTGCAAATGGAAGAACCTCATATCTGATCCTGCATATACTGAACAAAAAAGGAATCAGACAGATTGACAGCAGAATCACATAGAATCATAGTGGCAGGCGGGGATCTGCGCCAGGTATGGCTGGCACAGATCCTCTCTTTCAGAGGTTTTCAGGTTACGGCATGCGGACTTTGCCGGAGTGTGGAGGATGAGAAGATCCGGGAAGAGGATTCTCTGCGGAAAGCGCTGCAGAGGGCTGACAGTGTTGCGGCCCCGGTTCCCTTTCTAAGAGACGGGAAGATGACCGGGAACTGTCAGGTGCCGGACATGGATGTGAAGACACTGCTTTCCGGTATGTCCCGGGGGAGTGTCCTCTTTGGCGGAAATATCCCGGGGGATGCATCTTCAATACGGTGCCGGAGATGATTCTGAACGGCCAAGTGCTGCGGCGTGTGAAGAAGACAGCGTGGATCTTCGACCTGGCCTCGGCGCAGGGAGGAGCAGACCGGCAGGCGGCAGAGGCACTGGATCTGAACCTGACTGCGCTTCCGGGTCTTCCCGGCAGATTTTCACCTGAGACTTCTGCTGAGATACTGGCGGACTATATCTGTTCGGTACTGCTGTGATCTGCTGCAGCATATGAGGTGATATGATGGAATTAAAAGGCGGAAAGATCGGAGTGGCTCTCACAGGTTCATTCTGTACCTATCAGAAGGTGTTTGAGCAGATCAGGAAACTCCTTTGACTTTGACGGAAACGGGAAATACTTCAAAGCAAATGCATTTCAGCCGTCTCAGGACAGACCGTGGGCGGATAAAGTGGCGGAGTACTGCGGGACCCGGCATCATCATCTGGAGTGCGGCAATGAAGACCTGGTCGAATATCTCTTTAAGGCAGTGGACGCCAGGGATCTTCCCTGTATGGCTGACGTGGAGTCATCTATGCTCTACTTCTGTTCCAGCAGCACGTTTTTCATATCTTCCGGCAGCTCTGCCATGAACTCCATCTGCTCCCCTGTGATCGGATGGGAGAAGCGCAGTCTGTGGGAATGCAGCGCCTGACGCTGTATGAACTCCATGTCAGGGTTGTACAGGTAGTCTCCCACAAGGGGATGTCCGATATATTTTAAATGAACGCGTATCTGATGGGTACGGCCGGTCTCCAGTATGAGCGAGACAAGGCTGTGCCCGTTTTTTTGTGATGATTCCGGTGCTTCGGACAGCACCTTATAGTGGGTGACGGCCCGCTCTCCGTTTTCGAAGTCTACTTTGCGTTCGATCAGCGATGAGCCGGCCCGGGCCAGCGGTGCGTCGATGGTGCCGGAGGGAGGAGTGATGGCGCCGCGCACGATGGCCAGGTATTCCCGCTCGATCTCGTGGCGCACGCCCATGCCGGACAGGATGCTGGAGCTGACCATATGCTTTGCGATGACGGTCAGGCCCGATGTATCCCGGTCCAGCCGGTTCGTACAGCGGAAGATAAAGGGGATCCCCTGCTGCTGGAAGTAATACATAAGTCCGTTGGCAAGGGAATTGCGGTAGTTGTTCAGAGAGGGATGGATGGGCATGCCTGCAGGCTTGTTGACCACCAGGATATCTCCGTCCTCGTACACAATATCCAGCGGCAGAGGGACAGGAGGAATGTGCGGGGAAGATTCCATTTCCTGAATATGTACGGTGAGCCGGTCTCCGGAGGTCAGCGGGGTGCGCATATAGGACCATACGCCGTTGATCAGGATGCTCTCAGGCATTTTCTTCAGCTGAGTGAGATTCTGATAGGAGTAGCCCTTCTGCCGGAGATACTGCTCCACCCGGAGTCCGGCTTCCTTTTCTGTGATCGAATAGTCAATTCTGCGTTCCATAATCGTTCCTTTCTGCAAGAATTTTGTCAAGTGTCCACATTATACCGTTTTGAGTTGTGAAAGTATAGTGAACATCTTGAAAAAGTGATATATTTCTTGGGAATTTATCATATAGAAATTGTTCAGATTTTCCTATAATACAATCAACAAATAAAACCGAAAAGGGGGACAGACATTTATGAAGAAAAAAAGAATTCTTGCACTCTTACTTGCAGCTGCAATGGTAGGAAGTCTGGCAACGGGGTGCGGTTCAGGCGGCTCAGGTGACGGCGGTTCAGATGGCGGAAACAGTTCAGAAGCAACAGGAAAGGTTTATTATCTGAACTTCAAGCCGGAGCAGGCTGACCAGTGGGTTGAGCTGGCTGAGCAGTACACAGAGGAGACCGGCGTACAGGTAGATGTACAGACAGCTGCTTCCGGTACCTATGAGTCTCAGCTGAAGTCTGAGATGGCCAAGGACGAGGCGCCTACCATGTTCCAGGTAAACGGCCCGGTAGGACTTGCCACATGGAAGGATTACTGCTATGACCTCTCAGACAGCGCGGTTTATAAGGATGTATCCAGTGACGACTATGTGCTGAAGGAAGGCGACGAGGTACTTGGAGTAGCATACGTGATCGAGACATACGGACTGATCTACAATAAGGCATTGCTGAATAAGTATTTCGAGGCAGACTGGTCCACAGTGAAATCCATTGACGACCTGAATAACTTCCAGGCGCTGAAGGCAGCGGCGGAAGAGATCCAGGCTCATAAGGATGATCTGGGAGTGGAAGGTGCATTTACTTCAGCGGGTATGGATTCCTCATCTGACTGGAGATTCAAGACACACCTTGCAAACCTTCCGATCTATTATGAGTACAAGGACAGAGGAATCTCCTCCACAGATGCGATCGAGGGTACATACCTGGATAATTACAAACAGATCTGGGACCTGTATATCAATAATGCAACATGCGAGCCGTCCATGATCTCTTCCAAGACCGGCGACGACGCTACATCAGAGTTCGCTCTTGGAGAAGCAGTGTTCTATCAGAACGGAACATGGGCTTACAACGATATCAAGGGCAATGAAGTGGCGGACGAAGATCTGGGAATGCTTCCGATCTATATCGGAGTCGAAGGTGAAGAAGACCAGGGACTCTGCACCGGTTCCGAGAATTACTGGTGTGTAAATAAAAACGCATCCGAAGAAGACATCCAGGCAACACTTGACTTTATGCAGTGGGTTGTAGAGAGTGACGAAGGACGCGACATGCTGGCTAATGAGATGGGATTCGTCACACCGTTTACAACATTTGCAGATTACCTGCCGTCTAACCCGCTTGTACAGGCTAACGAAGAATACAACGAAGCAGGCAAGACACCGGTAAGCTGGAACTTCACTACGATGCCTTCCGAGAACTGGAAGAACAATCTTGGAAGCGCGCTCCTTGAGTATGCACAGGGAACAGGAAACTGGGATGCAGTTGTAAGTGCATTTGTTGACGGATGGGCAACAGAGTACGCGGCGGCAAACGAATAAATCAGACAGCATTCAGACAGAAACATAATAACAGCAAAACAATAGAAACAGCAAATAATAAAACAAATTATCTCCTTTTTAATATGATGAACTTATACATCTATAATAGTTACATTCCTCCAATTAAATAGAACATTTGACAGGAGCTCCGACAGTTATGGCGGGGCTCTTGTCAGGAAAGGAAGAGACAATGCAGAAAGCAATTAAGAAATATTTTCCGATATTTGTACTTCCGACCATGATCGCGTTTGTGATCGGCTTCATAGCCCCGTTCCTTCTGGGAATCTATCTTTCCTTTTGCAAATTTACGACGGTTACGGATGCGGAATTTATCGGACTTGAGAACTATCTGAAGACGCTGGATGACCCGGAGTTCATTCATTCTCTCTGGTATACGGCGCTGTTTACGATCACAACAGTAATTATTATCAACGTGCTGGCGTTTGCAGTGGCGCTGCTGCTGACCAAAGGAATCCGCGGAACCAATATTTTCCGTACCGTATTCTTCATGCCGAACCTGATCGGCGGTATCGTGCTCGGTTATGTATGGCAGCTTCTGTTAAATGGAATCCTTGCAAACTTTGACCGGACACTGACCTATTCCGAGTGGTTCGGATTCTGGGGGTTGGTGATCCTGGTATGCTGGCAGCAGGTAGGATACATGATGATCATCTATATCTCAGGAATCCAGAATATTCCGGGGGAACTGATCGAGGCGGCCAAGATCGACGGAGCCAGCCCGTCCCAGATCCTGCGGAATGTGACCATACCGATGGTAATGCCTTCCATCACGATCTGTACCTTCCTGACATTGACAAATGGATTCAAGCTGTTTGACCAGAACCTGGCGCTGACCAACGGAGCTCCGTCCAAGATGTCAGAACTCCTTGCCATGAATATCTATACGACATTCTACGGCCGGGCAGGATGGGAAGGCGTCGGACAGGCGAAGGCGGTGGAATTCTTCATCCTCGTCAGTGTGATCGCTCTGATACAGAACAGGCTTACCAGATCTAAGGAGGTGCAGCAGTAATGGGAACAAGAAAAGCAAAGCACGGATGGATACTGACGATAATATTTACGATCATAAGCCTCCTGTACGTGTATCCGATCGTGCTGGTATTTATCAATTCATTTAAGAAAAAAGCATACATCAGCAAATATCCCTTCAAGATCCCCACAGACAATATGTTCGTCGGGCTGGAAAACTATATCAGGGGAATCGAGCAGACCGGACTGATCGAGGCATTTGGCTGGAGCGTATTTATCACCGTATTTTCCGTGGCTGCCATCATACTGTGCTGTTCCATGTGCGCATGGTATATCAGCAGAGTACAGACAAAGGTAACGAAGACGATCTACGTCCTCTGCCTCTTCGCCATGGTGGTGCCGTTCCAGATGGAGATGTATACGCTGTCCAAGATCTCAAATATGCTGAAGCTGGGAAATCCCTGGGGAATCGTTGTCATCTATCTGGGATTCGGTGCAGGACTGTCGGTGTTTATGTTTACCGGATTTATGAGATCCATTCCTCTGGAGATCGAGGAGGCGGCAATGATCGACGGCTGTACTCCGATCCAGACCTTCTTCCGGATCGTGATGCCCATCTCCAAGCCTACATGCATTACCGTCGTGATCCTTCAGGCAATGTGGATCTGGAATGATTATCTCCTTCCGTCCCTTGTACTGGATCAGCGGAAATATAAGACCATACCGATGGCGGTCCAGTACCTGAAGGGCGGCTATGGTTCCGTTGATATGGGAGCCATGATGGGAACCCTTGTACTTGCCATAGTGCCGATCATTATCTTCTACCTGTTCTGTCAGAGATATATTATCGAAGGCGTTGTGGCAGGAGCAGTGAAAGGATGATAAGACATACCACAGAGAATAATCTGAAAGGATTGTTCTTTGTGGTATTTTCAGTTATTGGCTAAATTCAGGCATTCTCCGGAAAGAAGCTGAATTGTTACTGTGTCAGGATTGGGAAAAAGTGGCTGTTGTTCGCAGTGAGTAAAGGTGTGAGAAATTAAGAAAAATAAGTGAATTACTATTGCACATTTTAATGCTATATATTATAATAACGGAAAGCATTATTTTTCTATATGATATGTCATACAGACAGTCCGTTCTGATATCTGAAGCTGAACATTTATCTGTCGGAGAAGTACAGGACCTCCGGCGTCAAACAGAAATCTCAATGCTTTGTATCCCATTACAACAGCAGAGAGATTTCCGTTCGATTCAGCGGATACTGTCGAACGGCGCTGACAGTCACAGTTCAAGAACGATCTTTCCTTTATTGTTCTTGAGATCAGACTGTATCTGTATGAGCATCAGTCCACCCCGAATCCGAACATGCCCCTGAGGGATCTGCTGTATGTGGCGGATGAGTTTTCCGACCTTACGAAGGATATGAATCTCTACAGCAGCAGGCGAATCAGGATCCCCTCTCCCCATTTCTTTGTCTTTTATAATGGAGAGGAAGAACGGCCAGATCGGGAAGTGCTGAGACTGTCAGATATGTACTATAAAAAAGAAGAGGATCCTTCTCTGGAACTGAAGGCGGTCGTGCTGAACATCAACAAAGGACACAATCCGGAACTGATGGAAACCTGCCGGACCCTTCGGGAATATGCGGAATACACAGACCTCGTCCGGAGATACGCAAAGGAGACGCCGCTGGAAGAAGCGGTGGAGCGAGCCATTACCGAATGTATCCGGGAAGGGATCCTTGAGGATTTTCTGAGGAAGAATCGAGCGGAGGCGATGAAGGTGAGCATCTACGAATATGACGCACAGAAGCATATCGAGATGGAGAGAGAAGAAAACTATAAGGAAGGCTATCGGGCCGGGAAGGATGAAGGCTATCAGACTGGAAAAGATGATGGCTATCGCAGCGGACAGGATGTCGGTTGGGATAAGGCGATGCGGCAGATCATCCATACGATGCTGACAAAAGGGAAGGCAGTGCCGCAGATTGCTGAAGAACTGGAGATGGATGAAGGTGATGTGAGGAAATATGCGAAATCCCGGTAGCATAATAGGTAGTTACAGTTCACACCTAACCGCCGTCCACATGCGCACTCATCGCGCTGACGCGCTCCAGTTCCGCACTGCGTGCTAAGACTGCTTATGTGGGCAGCGGTTACGAGTTCCAGTCGCACTCAGGAACAGGAATACGCCTCTTACATGCAAGCATGACGCTGCTTATTCCTGTTCCTGAGTACGGTGTGAACTGTAACTAATAATATAGACATATGGGGAATTTTTCTCTATATAGTTGATTGTATCTGCAAATTGTGATATTATTCATAGTGGTTTTTGGAGAATCATGAGATATCGTCTTTCGTATTGAAAGGATATGTCATAGATCTGAAAGCCACTATTTTTTTATGTCCGCAAATGAAGGGGGAGTACGCTGCTGTTTGCAGTGTCGTACTGGAACCGACAGGAAACTTTAATCCCTGTTAATGACTGCTTGCGGGATATGTATGCTGTAATAAGATGCAGTATGGGAGGTACAGAGGTGGTGAAGGGCTGATGACGCAGGATGATCTGCCGGTTAAAACTGTAGATACACAGATTTTTCTTGATGCAGTGAAGGAAATGGTCAGAAGCGGGAGCGACGTTCCGGTTACGATCACCGGGAACAGTATGTCTCCATTTCTCGTTCACGGGCGGGACCGGATCCTGCTCAGCCGGATAACACGTCCGCTGAGGAAGGGCGATATGGTACTGTATCAGCGGACAGGCGGCCAGTATGTGATGCACAGGATCCGCCGTATCAACCGGAGCCGGGATGAATATTACATGATCGGTGACGCCCAGAATGTTACGGAAGGGCCGCTGAAAGAGGGACAGATAGCCGCTGTTGTCACTTCAGTATGCAGAAAAGGAAAGTGGATGAAGCAGGGAGACTTCTGGTGGGAGTTCTTCCGCAGGCTGTGGCTGAATATCGTGCCTTTTCGCAGACCGGTACTCAGAGTATATGTCCTGGTCATGAGAATTTCAAGTGGAAAAATCTGGAAAACAGGGCGAGAAAAGGAAAAAAGAAATAAGGAAAAAGAAGAATGAAGATTGAGAAAGACTTTATATTAAGAGAGATAGCAGGGGATTATGTGATCGTTCCTACCGGAAAGACAGCGCTGGAGTTCAACGGACTGATCACGGTAAATGAGCTGGGAGCCTTCATCTGGGAAAAACTGCAGCAGGAGATCACGGAAGAGGAACTGATCGCTTCCATACTGGAAGAATATGAAGTGCCGGAAGAGACGGCCAGAAAAGATACAGAAGAATTCCTGGATAAGCTGCGGGAAAACCGTATATTGTAAAGGAGATATAACCCTCAACAGGATAATATAAAAAGACAGGAACTTCGCGCAGGCGGGCGTCCAATGTATGACGCCGGGGCGGGGCCCAAGGCATTTTACCCACCTATGAGCAAGTTCATGTGGGCTCAGACCTTTTGACCCTGGCATCATATATAAGAAAATTAACATGAATCTTGGAAAAGTCCAATAGACAAAAACAAGATGATACATAAAAATGGTACTTGTAAATATTCGTATTCGCAATCCGGGTCCATGCAATCGAATCAGTCTGGAAATATACCGGATCATCAGGAGCGAAGGGAGGAATTGGAAAGGAAAAAGAGGCAGGCGCTTATTAAAAGCGCAGGGAAGCGAAATACAGAAGAGAACGCTTCCGAAAAAACGAAGAAAGGAAGGAGAAAGAAAAGTTATGAATAAGATACTGAAACGATTGCTCAGTGTAGTGCTGGCAGTGGTGATGGTGGTTGGACTGGTGCCGCTGAGTGGGCCGGTTACTGTAGAAGCAGCTGGCGAGACTAAAGTGATTTATTTGCATGGTACAAAAGGTACAGCACCTTACCAGGCGAAGTTTTCTGGAAATGGTTCTGTCAATCAGGTTCCTATGATTCAAGTGGCGGATGGTTATTACAGGGCAACTGTTCCGTCAGGAAAAACAACCGTTATGTTTGTTGACAAGAATGGCAAATGGTTAGCTAATGGAAATAACTGGCCAGTTATACCTACTGATAACAGGAATTGTTTTGAGCCGTATGATTTCGGTAAAGATGGTTGGTCCTGGTCTACGTATAACGAGGGCGGTGGCGCCGATACCGAAGAAACCTTTATGGTAAATGCCGATTTGTGGGATTACTTTAATAATCATCGTGTGGGGGCGGACGGACAAAGCTATAGCGACGATAATGAAGGCAACGGAACAGATAAGAATGAGCCTGTATATAGCGCTTGGAATTACGTGATTTCTGGATTTGACGGTACAAATCTTACTGACGATACACCAACATATCCGCTGTATTTTGGAGGGTTAGGCCATCGTACCAATAGAAAAATGCAGGAGATTACGAATGGTAACTGGAAAATTCATGGATTACCTAATTTTAGTTTGACTGCCAATGTTGCTTTGAGTGATTATGGCAATGCAGCAGTACAAGGTGCTGTTGGCAATCAGTTAGTAAATGGAAATTTAACAGACCCTGTAAAAAAAGACATGGAGTTACCATATTTTAGTAAAACTCCATTATATAATAATGGAAAACAGGTAACAGCTTATTATCCAAATCTGCAATTCCCATTTAAGAAAACAACTTCAGCTAATGGACAGACTACATATTCTTATGATTCTGCAAGAGATTATGCTGTATATTATGATTATAATAGTCACAAATTATATAAAACTAATAATCATAGCTATAACACAGCAGGTGAGGGCAAAGATAATGAATGGGGATATTATCCTTTTGATAATAATAATGGATATAATCCTGGTCCTTCCGGTGACAGATATAATAAGGACGCAGCTAATAAACGAAATATGGGATTCGGAACAAAATTTACGATTCCTTTTACACTGTCTATGGATGAAAACCGCCAGATCAATGGACAAGATGTAGTATTTCGCTTTACGGGTGATGATGACGTTTGGGTATTTATTGATGATGTATTAGTGCTTGATATGGGAGGCGCACATTATAAGGCTTCCGGGCAGATTGATTTTACAAATCAAACTGTGACAGTTGATCAAGCTTACAGTATTCAAAAGCCAACAGGTTGGACTAATAAGGACTTTGTTGAAACTCCTGGTAATCCTAGCTGGGATCAACCAACATCAATTACAGCTGGAATTACTATTGCTAAAGACGAAGATCAGTTTAGAGATATTACAGGTGTATTTACGGGAGAAATGGAGACAAAATCATTGTCAGACATTCTTGAAGATGATACGAAGGTTCATACATTAACAATGTTCTATATGGAGCGAGGAATGTATGATTCTAATATGTCCATTTCATTTACTTTTAATCCGGTTCCTTCTGGACTGGTATTAAGTAAAGAAGTTAACACTGCCAACGTAAATTCAGGTTTGGCTGAAACGGTGAAAACGAAGGATTATTTCGACTTTACAATAGAAAAGGCAGGGCATAATTCTTCAGATTATTCTGCAGCGAGTGATATTCAGTATACAAAGGAATACGATGGTGCCGGCAGCGAATCTGCAACAACAACATCAGAAGGGTTGGTAGAAAATCTTGCAGATAATATTTATGCACATGATTTTAGAACAACAGACGAATCTGGTAATATAACAAGGCCGTTTGCTCTGGGAGATAAGTTAAAAATAACAGAAACAGGTGTTGATTCAAGTAAATACTCTACAGAATGGCGTGTATGGGATCTAAGAGAAAATAAACTGGTCGCTAAAGAGAAGGATGACGATTTATTGGATGACACAACGGCAAAGTTTACCTTAGGAACATATACGGATGATTTATATGCACCGGGAGTGAATTATGCCGTCAACTTTGTAAATACTCCGAAAGTCGGTACACTGGAATTGAGTAAGACTTGGAATGGGACTGCACCGGCGAATGGTAAGTATGAATTTACAATTAAAGTTGATCTCTCTGGTGGTGAAAATTATACTGCTTATCCATTAGCTTTCACTAGTACAGATGATACGAGAACAGATTTGACAACTTCTGCTGAGGGTAAGGTTTCTCTCGCAGCAGGTGAAACAATCACATTTACCGGTATTCCGGCAGGCGCATCTTATCAGATTGAAGAGACCAATCCGGGAACAGACGCCGATTGGATGATAGATTCTGTTACTGGTGATGCAACATGGACTACAGGTACATATGTTGCTTCTGGAAGAATCGACATTGAAGAGAATGAAGAGAGCTCTGTAGGTGAGACGGATACAGTCATATTTACAAACAAAGATGTAGTTACTTCTTTCGAACCGAACAAAATTGTTATAGATTATGGTAAAGCAGTGACTGTAGATGTAATAGCAGATGATAGAGCAAATGGAAATCTTCCAGCGAATGTTGATGCTCAGGTAGTTGGATTTGAGGCTTATGACCCCAATAAAACAGAACCGAGCAAAACAGAAGGGTATACTGATACGGATAAAGAATATACCGGAAGTGCTAATGGTGATTATTCAGTAACGGAAGATGGAAAAGTTCAGTTCCTGTTAAAGCGTTTTCTGAGTGAAGTTGAAAAGGTATACTGTGTTGTTAAAGTGGGAAGTGACAGTAACCCCAAATACTATTTGAATGAATTAGATATCATTCCTGCAACCACTATGTATTACGAGACGGACTTCTCAGATGCAATAACATATACAAATGGAGATCAGGAAGAACAGAAAAATCAAACAGCCAAAGACATAGATGAAAACGATAATTTGTCAGCAAAGTCAACCTGGATGATTAAACATTCTGATGGTGGTGATAATCAGCAAGACGATGGGACTATAGGACAATCTTCGACAAGTTATGGTTATGACACGTCATACAATGATGATAAGGACTATTCAAATGGATCAACAAGTTTTATTAATGTGGCAGAGGAAGCTGATGCTACACAAATGTATGCGCAGTTTAGCTTTACCGGAACTGGTTTTGATATAATAAGTGCAACCGGAACAGAAGCTGGAACTATAAAAGCGCAGATTTATCAGGGGACAGAGACTACTGGAACACCCTATAAGACACTGACTGTAGCTAATATAGGCGCAAGTACGTTGTACCAGATTCCTGTATTATCTTGTGAGGGATTAGACTACGGGACATATACTGTTAAGATTCTTGTATATGGAGCGTTTACAAATACTACTATTTCAGCACTGAAGCGAGGTGGAGAGTTCTGTTTTGATGCAGTCAGAATATATAATCCGATTAATATTCTGGAGAATACCGCTGAAACAGATACTACAGACGCAGGTATTGCACAGAGCGCTTATAAAGCCGATAAGGAAGCGTTTGAAAAACACTTTGAATTACGAGATGCAATATTGAGCACAGAGGAATTTAATTCAACGCAAGAGGGTGACGATGGTGTGATTTATATTGATGCAACAGAAAAAAATCCTACAGATTCTAGCAATGTTGCTACAGTAAAAGATTACGAAAGTGCAGGGCCGAATAATGAGACATACTTAAAACCCGCTGCTCAAGAGTACGAAAATGCTGAGGGCGAAACAGTATATTCTGTGATTGCTATTGGATTTGCATTGCATACAGATAAAATTCCAGAGAGTATTCAAATTGGTGCAAAAAGTGTTGAAGGGCGTCCCGTGTCGCTGGATGTAATATTAGAGAATCCAGAGAATACGGAGAAATATAATGGATTTACAATAAATAATTTGTCACATACGACTGCTCAGAATTATTCTACAAAAGATAGAGCAATAGGTGGCTTAAAGGATGTATTTGTTACAGATGAGAACGGCGATTACGTCACATATGTTTATATCTCGAATTTGGGTTATTACGATGCTGAAAGTGATAATTACACAGGTGATGGGATTTTATCTATCACAGATATAAAGGTGACTTTTGCGGAAAAATCAGATATACACACAACCAGTTCTTCGGCAGTTCTTGCTGCATTCCAGAGTCATCTTGAGCAGGGAGAACCGATCATAGATGAAGGTACAGAGGTTGAATCTTTAAAGTTGTATGAAGCAAAATTCACGAAAAGCAGCATCCGCTATACTCAGAATGCAACTTTGGAAGTGACGACTTCTGCTGATATTTCAGAAATCGTTGTTGTAAATGAGAATGGTAATAAAGTAGCCATTAATCCAACTTATGTGGAAGATGATAATGGAAAACTCTGGACAATGAAGTTCAAACCAGGGAAAATAGGAACTCGAACATTTACCGTGTATGGATTGGATGCCGCTGGATCTAAGACAAATACTGAGACAGTTAAAATCAATGCGAAGATTCGCTAGAAGGAGATGAAAGAATGAAAAGGCCATATACAAAACCAGTTCTTATCATAGAGTCCTATCAGCTGGATATGAATATTGCCAGCTGTTCCGGGGATGGTAAGCAGCCTATCGGAATGACGCAAGATACTTGTACTTATAACCATGGCGGACCGGTATACTTTTCTAACAATTGTCCTGATGATATAGTAAATCCCATAGAACCGGGTGATGGTTTTTGCTATCATGGATTTAATGCAGGTTTTGGAGATATCTTTTTTGCCTCTTAATAATATTATTGAGTGATAGCGAGGGCTATATCTTTGCGAGATATAGCCCTTAAATCTTAAAGACAGGAAATTGCGTAAGATGTTATATTTTAAAATGGCAGAGATTGGATTTTGTGTCGATGATAATGACAATAAGATCCCAGCAGGAGAATATTTGAGATTATTTCAGACGGATTCAAGAGAGTATGAAAGTCTTAATGACAGAGTTAAAATTGTAGTTCAATGGAGCAGACCAGAGGAGTTGCATGAAATCCAGGACAAGGGTAGTTATGCAGTGTGCCGATATAAAGATAATATTGTCGTGGCTACTCATTATGGCCGCTGCCGATATGGTATTCTTTTTAAGATAGATGATTGGGCACGGGGAGAAATTTTGTTACAGATTAATCCAGAGATTTCCAGAAAAGATTTTACTTTAAATCAACTTCTGTCTATGTCTGGTATACACTCTGCTTTTATAAACAATAATACTGTGACTTTGCATGCTTCTTATATTCAGACACCAGAGGGCGCTATCTTGTTTACAGCACCCAGTCAGACCGGCAAATCTACCCAGGCAGAATTGTGGGAGCATTATACTGGGGCTGAAATTATAAATGGAGACCGGGTTTTGATTAGAAAACAAGACAGTCAGTGGTTTGCTCATGGTATTTCTGTGTGTGGCTCTTCAAAAATATGTAAGAACAGAAAGTGTTTGATACGGGCTATTGTTGTTCTGGAACAGGGAAAACAAAATACGGTATTGGATTTAACTCAGGGAGAGAAATATCGAGCTCTGTTACTGGCATCTGCAATTTATAACTGGGATGCGGGACAGGTCGATAAGGTGACACAGCTCATTATGCAGATTATAGAAAATGTGAGAATTGTAAAATTGGTTTGTCGTCCGGATAAAGATGCAGTAACAACTTTAAAGACTTATTTAAACGAGGTTGAAGAAAATGACTGTTAAGGACTATTTATATCATAAAGCATCCGTTGCGAAGATTCCATTGGGAGGTACTTTTGAATTATCACCAATTTGCAATTTTGCATGCAAGATGTGTTATGTTAGAAAAACAATGGAATCTATTCAAAAAGAGGGGAAAAGTCTTCGAACGGCAGCAGAATGGATCGCGCTTGCACGGGAATGTAAAGAAGCAGGTATGTTATATCTGCTTTTGACAGGTGGAGAACCTTTTCTCTATCCGAACTTTCGCTATCTATATGAGGCTCTTCATGATATGGGAATTATAATATCAATCAATACTAATGGAACTATGATTGATAAAGAAACACTTTCCTGGCTTAAAGATCATGCGCCGGCAAGAGTAAATATTACATTGTATGGAGCATCTCCAGAGACTTATGGGCGTATTTGCGGCAATCCATCTGGGTATCAGCGGACAATTGATGCTATATTAGCGTTAAAAGAAGTTGGCATACCGGTTTCGATCAATGCAAGTATGATACCGGAAAACAAAGAAGATATGCAGGATATTATTCAATTTGGAAAAGCTCATGACATTGTTGTACGAGTAGGAACATATATGTTCCCGCCAGTACGAAGAAAAGCGGAACGTACAGATTCTCGTATGAAACCAGAAGAGGCGGGACGCTTAAATGTATTGAAACAGTATTATATGTTGGATGAAGATAAGTTTATTTCCACTGGAGAATCTTGCTTGAAATCTTGTTATGGGTGTACAGATGAAAGAACAGATACCTGGGGAGATAATGGAGAGGAGATGCGTTGTCGCGCTGGAAGAAGCACTTTTTGGGTAGACTGGGAAGGAAAAATGACAGCGTGCGGAATTATGGATTTTCCGGTGGTGAAATATCCATTTGACGAGAAGTTTTCCGACTGTTGGATGGATCTCACAGAGAGAGTCAGAACAAGTACCGTTCTAAAAGGATGCAAGAATTGTAATAAAAAGGAAATATGCCATCCTTGTGCGGCAATTATTTATGCAGAGACAGGGGATGTGAACAGCAAAGCAGAATATTTATGTAAGATGGCAGATTCGACTATGGCATATTGGAAGAAGATGGTAGAAGAAAGGAAGCCGGGGAGTGAAAAATGAAAAGAAAGACGAATAAAAGAAAAAAAATAAATAAAAAGGTACGTAAAGCAATAATAATTTTTCTTATAATCATCTGTGTGATGTTACTGGCTGTTTTAGGTATTGTCTTACTAAAAGCAGTTGGAAAACAAGAAGAAAAGGCAGATAATAGTGATAACCAAGAAAATTCAGCGCCAGAAGCAGACTATTTAGAATATGACAGGGTGGACGCCCCTTATGAACACTGGCTTGCGGCAGCTGTTATCACAGGCATATCTATGGAAAACCCAGATTTTGAATTGGGGGAAATCTACGCAGCAGAGGAAACAAGCCTAGAAGAAGCTCAAAACAGTGAAGGAATATATGTGGTATTTACAAGTGATGGAGAAGAAAACTGTGTTTATTCATCCCCATTAGAAGAAGCAAGAACAGAAGCGGGGACGACAGATATTACTTCTGCTGTAATCGGGTTCGCAAGCTTTGAAAAGGTTACAGTGGATAGTATTGATACATCTAAGTATCATGTAATTGAAATAGAAGATCTGAATACTATAATCGAACAATCAGAGCGGGTGACAGTATATACAAATTGAAAATGAGGCAGTAAAAGGAACATTTCACCTGACGCCGCGTTGCAATATGAACTGCCGCATGTGTTACATCCGTATGTCAGAAGAGGAGATGCGCGTCCGGGGCAGAGAGTATACAGCAGATGAGTGGATTCAGCTTGGACAGATATGCGCCAGGCGGGGAATGCTCTTCCTTCTGCTTACCGGCGGAGAACCCTTTCTCAGGAAGGACTTTCGAGAGATTTATACAGAGCTGAAAAAGCTTGGTCTTCTGATTTCTATCAATACAAATGGTACATTGATTGACAGAGAAACAGTAGAATGGCTGAAACAGGATCCGCCCATGAAGATGAATATTACGCTCTATGGAGGCGGGAATGAAACGTATAAAAAGCTGTGTGGTCATCCGACCGGTTATGACGCGGCCGTCCAGGCCATTGATATGCTTCAGGAGGCAGGAATCTTTGTAAATATAAATGCAAGCTTCACCACTTACAATCAACAGGATATGGAAGCTATATATGCCTTTGGGAAAAGCAGAGGGATCCGTGTGAATGCAGCTACCTATATGTTTCCGCCTGTGCGAAGCGCCCGCGAAGGTGTGCCCAACGAAGAAGTCCGGTTCACTCCGGAAGAGGCAGGCTGTGCCAGAGCAAGGGCAGAGATGTGCGCGATGGAGAAGGAAGAGCTGGCTCTACGCCTGAAGGCTCTTCATGAAGGCAGAAGCGAATTCCTCGGGCAGGACGAAGAATGTGAACGCACTCCGGATGAGAAAATGGGTTGTATGGCAGGCCGCTCTTCATTCTGGATCACATGGGATGGTCGGATGACTCCCTGCGGCATGATGAACGAACCAGTTGCACGTCCCTTCGAAGAGGGATTCGATGCGGCGTGGCAGAAGATTACAAAAGAGACCGATGAGATCCTGCTGCCGCCGGAGTGTCGTAACTGTAAGAAACGGCCTTTCTGCATGATATGCGGGGCTCTGGCCATTGCAGAAGGACAAGGATGCAGCTATAAGAAACCAGAGTATCTCTGCCGCCAGACAGAAGTCTTCCTGGAAGAGATGGAGAAGGAATACAGAAGACTTAGATGTTGAAAAGATACTACCAGTAGCAAAGTTTTTCTTAGAGATAATACTCAAAGAAAAGCTTTGCTATTTTTATATTGGTGTTTTCTATATTATGCTCCGACGATTGAATTAAATTGTTTTTGACCTCATAGTTTAGCATTATGCTGCTCTGCTTGCACGTCTCTGGATTGCCCTGTATACAGTCATCAGTATACAGAAAGAAAAAGGGTTCCAGAGCACCCTCCGTGACAAGTCGTGTACTCTGAAACCCTGGCATTAAAACCATGGTTATTGTATCAGATTACACGTTCACTTACAATCATGAAAATGATATTTTTTGTTGAGAGCAGCGCCATATCCTACTGCCCGCTCTGTGGGG
>DXCZ01000112.1 GCA_019115765.1 Candidatus Mediterraneibacter stercoripullorum
AAACAAAACATTAGAGGAATAACTTTGTTGCAAACGTGTTGCAAATGCGTTACAAACGGAGCAAATTTCACCCCGTTTCACTACATTCCACAATGTTTCCAGAGAAGTGAAAAACCCCGGAAACATAAGGAGTTTCCAGGGTTTGTAAGCATTTCGATATTCTCTTTTGATTATCTCTTGGGTAACCGAGATTAACGTTTGGAGAACTGCGGAGCTCTACGGGCTGCTTTGAGACCGTATTTCTTACGCTCTTTCATTCTCGGGTCTCGAGTCAGGAATCCTGCGCTCTTGAGAACCGGTCTGTAATCAGCGTCTGCCTCAAGAAGAGCTCTTGCGATACCATGACGGATTGCTCCAGCCTGTCCTGTGTAACCGCCGCCGTGTACATTTACAATAACATCGAATTTGTCTGTTGTCTCTGTCGCAACAAGCGGCTGGCGAACAACAACCTTCAGTGTCTCAAGTCCGAGATACTCGTCGATGTCTCTTTTATTAATAGTGATCTTGCCTGTTCCAGGTACAAGATAAACTCTTGCTACTGATTTTTTTCTTCTTCCTGTTCCGTAATATTTTGCGTTAGCCACTGTTATATCCTCCTTTCAACCTCTACCTAAAATGTCAGAACTTCCGGCTTCTGAGCCTGATGTGCATGCTCTGGGCCAGCGTATACATGAAGCTTCTTGATCATGTCTCTTCCCATAGGTCCTTTCGGGAGCATTCCCTTAACAGCCAGCTCGATAACCTTCTCAGGTTTCTTTGCCATCATCTCGGCAAGTGTTGTCTCTCTCATTCCTCCAACATAATCGGAGTGATTGTAGTAAACTTTCTGCTGAAGTTTCTTACCTGTAACTTTTACTTTCTCAGCATTCACAACGATCACATAATCTCCTGTGTCGATGTGCGGTGTATATTCCGGCTTGTTCTTTCCTCTGAGCACTCTAGCGACCTCAGATGCAAGACGGCCTAATGTGCAGTTCTCAGCGTCAACCACATACCATTTTCTTTCAATCTTGTCAGGGTTAGCCATATAAGTTTTCATGGGTGTTCCTCCTATAATAATCATCAGATAACATTTACAATATATATGTGAAATCAGCATACTCCGGGGCTTATGGCGCATACTGTTTCTCCCTTTTGTCACGCTGTAATATTATAGTACCAGAACCCGCCCCTGTCAAGAAGTTTCTGCGCGGGTTTTTATTTTCTTTTCCGTATAATAACTACTGCGACCACTGCTGCCGCAGCCACTACTGCCAGGACGATCCAGACCGTAACATTCGTGTCATCACCGGTCTCAGGAACAGCCGTCGTCTTTGCGTATCCTACGATCTCGGAATCCGTCTTCACAGAGGTTCCCGATGATCCTGCCGCAGCTGACAGCTGTATTTTATTCAACTCCAGTCGGTCTACCTTTTCCGTTGGTTCCAGCCGATCTGGAAGCTGCATCTGAGCCTCGTCCTTTTTCTGAGTAATGGCATAGAGTCCCAGCTCTTCTGTCTCAAATACCGCCGCTCCGTCTTCCAGCCGGATCGTCTGCTCTGTGCGGCTGCCGTCCATACCGATCTTGTAAACTGCCAGCCGGTCCGACTCATATCCGGAAGGGACAGGAATCTTCACTGTCACAGTTCCTGACGGAGCCACACTCTGCCCGGTCATATCCCACAGTCCCAGGTTATAGATCTGAAACTGATCCTGTGTAGCAGAAAGAAGCATCCTCAGCATCTCATATTCTTCTCCGCTTTCAAGAGGCGTTACAACGAAGAATGACAGCGCAGGTATGACGCCTGCCTCAGCTTCGATGCTTATGCCCGTTGCCGAGTCTGTAGAGCTGTAGGGAACATCAGTATCGGCTGTTCCGTCATCTGTTTTATCCGGATCCGAGACCGTCCCTTCTTCTGTCATGCCGTTTTCCATATTCTCGTCTTCATCTGATGCCTCAGCCTCTTCCCGGCTGTTCTGGCCGCTTTCTTCCGCAATCTCCGTTTCCGTCTCCGGCACCTGGCCGGCGTCTTCCTGCACAGCTTCCGCGTCTGTTTCTTCATCTTCATCTGCCGGGGAGTTCACAGCAGCATTCTCAGCGGCGTCCGCAGATTCTGCCTGGCCCGCCGCATATACCGGGATTCCCGCCGCAAGGAGCGTCCCCGCCAGAAGGAATACCGCCAGCTTTCTGATATCTATTACACGTTTCTTCAAGAATATCCCTCCATTCTTTCTGATCGGATTCCTGATGTCTTCTAACTCCAGACATCAGGGAATAAACCATTTAATAAATATTTTAACACGCTTTTAGTATATCCTCCAGAAAATTTACTGTCAATTATTACTATCTTTCTCTCCTTATCGCAGCATGTTTTCATCATTTTACATAAAAAGTTATTCTTTTTTCTCTTCATCTATGGTATACTGATAAAGATTGATGTCCGCCGACAGACGGGCACTGGCGGATAAGCAAATACGACTATTAATGAAAGAAGGTACTGACTATGTGGGCTTACAACGAAACTTTTTATCAGATATATCCTATCGGATTCTGCGGCGCTCCGGTGCACAACGACGGAGTGACTGCGCACCGCATCCTCAAGATCGGTGAATGGGCTGAGTATCTGCAGGAACTTGGGATCGGTTCTATCATCCTGAACCCGATCTTCGAGTCTGATAACCATGGTTACGACACGAGAGATTTCAAGAAGATCGACTGCCGCCTGGGAACGAATGATGATTTCAAGAAGGTCTGTCAGCAGCTCCATGACCATAACGTGAAGATCATGCTGGACGGCGTTTTCAATCATGTCGGCAGAGGATTCTGGGCCTTCAAGGATGTTCAGGAGAAAAAATGGGACTCCCCGTACAAGGACTGGTTCAAGATCAACTTCGATGGAAACAGCTGTTACAACGACGGCTTCTGGTACCAGGGATGGGAAGGGCATTATGAACTGGTGGAGCTGAATCTTCAGAATCCCGCCGTCGTGGATTATCTCCTTGAATGCGTAAAGATGTGGATCGATGAGTTTGAGATCGACGGGCTCCGGCTGGATGTGGCTTACAGTCTGGATCACAACTTCATGCGCAGACTACGCTCCTACTGTGAGCAGATCAAACCAGGATTTGCACTGATCGGCGAGGTTCTCTTCGGTGATTACAACCTGATCGTAAACGATGAGATGCTCCACAGCTGTACAAACTATGAGTGCTATAAGGGGATTTATTCCAGTTTCAACAGCATGAATCTTTTCGAGATCGCCCATTCCCTGAACCGTCAGTTCGGACCGGAACAGTGGTGCATCTACCGCGGAAAGCATCTCATGACATTTGTTGACAATCACGATGTGACCAGGATTGCCAGCATCCTGACGAACAAGAACCACCTGCCGCTGGCCTACGGTATCCTCTTCGGTATGCCGGGCATCCCCTGCATCTACTACGGAAGCGAGTGGGGCGAGGAAGGTGTGAAGGCGCCGGACAATGACTATGCCCTGAGGCCCTGTTTTGATGAGCCGAAGCCAAACGAGCTGACTGAATTCATCCGTCACCTGATCACAGTCCGCAGGACAAGCGATCCGCTCTGCAATGGCGTTTACCGAAATGTAGTAATCACAAATCATCAGCTTATATTTGAGCGCAAGAGCGACAGCGGCAGAGTGCTGGTAGCCGTCAACGCTTCTGACTCCGAGTACACGGCGAACCATGGCGAACTTCAGGGAACTTATATCAATATGCTGGAAGAAGAGTTGCCGGACGCAGGCTTCTCCAGGATTGCGGATGAACCAGACACCGACGCTTCAGCAAACGATACTTCAAATGCTGACGTTTCCGCTGAGGAGCCGTCATCCTCTGCTTCTCCCGCCGCTGACGCTGCAGAGGCAGAGAAGAAATCCCCGGAACCAGTCACACTCTCCGGGCAGCTTGTCATGCCTCCCTACAGCGTTCAGTATCTCAAAGCGCTTTAAACTTTGATACCATTCGTCCGGAACGGAACGACAGCAAGACAATATAAAGCATAATAATCAAGAAGCCTCCTGCGGTTTCCTGTCGGATGCAACCACTGTATCTGACAGGTTCCTGCAGAGGCTTCTTTCTGCTTAACTCTATATATAGATTATATACTGATAATATCTCCGGCTTTCTCTTCAGCCCGAATCCAGATCCTTTTCTTTATTTTACTACCACACGGCGGAAGTTCTTCTTTCCTCTCTTGAGAACGATTCCATCTCCTGCAAATGTATCTTTGCCGAAGGACGCATCGATGGCAGCTACTTTCTCACCGTCAACTGTAACTCCGCCCTGCTGTACCGCACGTCTCGCCTCAGATCTGGAGGGAACAAGACCGCTCTTCACAAGTACGGTAAGGATGTCGATCGTTCCATCCTGGAAATCCTCATCTGCCAGCTCTGTAGTAGGCATCTCTGCGGCATTTCCCTGGCTGAACAGTGCCCGTGCGCTCTCCTGAGCCTTCTTCGCCTCTTCCTCGCCGTGAACAAGCTTGGTCAGCTCGTATGCCAGAATCTCTTTCGCTGTATTCAGCTGCGCGCCTTCCCAGGAATCCATCTTGTCGATCTCTTCCAGAGGCAGGAAGGTAAGCATACGGATACATTTCAGCACGTCTGCGTCAGCCACATTTCTCCAGTACTGGTAGAACTCGAACGGTGAAGTCTTGTTGGGATCAAGCCATACCGCGCCGGACTGTGTCTTGCCCATCTTCTTTCCCTCGGAATTCAGAAGGAGAGTAATTGTCATTGCTCCGGCGTCCTCTCCAAGCTTTCTGCGGATCAGCTCCGTTCCAGCCAGCATGTTGCTCCACTGATCGTCGCCGCCGAACTGCAGGTTGCAGCCATATTTCTGGAACAGTGCGTAGAAATCATAAGCCTGCATGATCATGTAGTTGAATTCAAGGAAGCTTAATCCTCTTTCCATCCTCTGCTTGTAACACTCTGCCGTCAGCATTCTGTTTACAGAGAAATGCGGGCCCACTTCACGAAGCAGCTCGATATAGTTCAGATCAAGCAGCCAGTCCGCATTGTTCACCATGAGGGCCTTGCCGTCTGAAAAATCAATAAAACGGCTCATCTGCTCCTTGAAGCAGTCACAGTTATGTTGGATCTGCTCCGGCGTCATCATGCTCCTCATGTCTGTTCTTCCGGAAGGATCGCCGATGTAGCCCGTGCCTCCTCCGATCAGAGCGATCGGTTTGTTTCCCGCCTCCTGAAGACGCTTCATCAGGCACAGCGCCATGAAATGTCCCACATGAAGGCTGTCTGCCGTAGGATCGAATCCGATGTAAAATACCGCTTTCCCGTTGTTCACAAGATCACGGATCCGCTCCTCATCAGTCACCTGAGCGATCAGGCCCCTTGCCTGAAGTTCCTCATAAATTCCCATCGTTTTTTTCTCCTTTTTTCTTTTCTGTTTCTTTCCATACCTATGAGGTGATATCTCTGGAAATTGTATTCTGCGGAACGGTTTGTTCAGCAGGATTCCCCACCCGCGGCGGGTCACTCCAGCGGCCTCTTCCATTCTGCCGCAGTACGATCCATGCGAAGCGTTTTTATTTCACAGGAATGCATTTCCCTTTGAAATAAAAAAACGTCCTTACTGCTCATCGCAGTAAGGACGGATATCTGCCGTGGTACCACCTTACTTCACTGACGCAGGGATTCCCGCTGTCCCCTGTCAGCCTCTCCAGGACGATAACGTGCCCCACTCCGTCGCAGCCTACACGTCCTTGTCCGTCAGCACTGTCTCCTCACAGTACCATTCCGGTCAGGATTTCGGTGCGAAGCTCCGGGATGTATTCGTCAGACGGGATTCCTGCGCCTCTCAGCTGCCGGCTGCTCTCTGTCTTCCTCCGCTGTCTGCTACTTCTTCCCTTCCATGCCTGTCTCGCATATGAGAAATATTAGCCTATCATTTCCGTTTTGTCAAGCGTATTTTGTCACTGTTTCACGCCGTTCACATAGACCGCCTTCACGTTCAGATCCGCGTCCAGCAGCACAAAGTCTGCGTCTTTGCCCACGGAAATGCTTCCGCAGCGGTCATAGACCCCAATCTCTTTTGCTGGATTCACAGTCGTACATGTCACTGCGTCCTCCAGTGGGATTCCCATCTTCAGAACAGCTGTCTTCAGGCATCCCATCAAATCTGTCACAGACCCGGCAATAGTTCCGTCTGCAAGAGTAGCAAGGGAGCCCTTCACAAAAACATCCTGACCGCCCAGAGTATACTGACCGTCTGTCAGACCTGCCGCCCTCATACTATCGCTGATCAGGATGATCCTGTCGGCGCCAAACATGGCAAAGGTAGCCCGCACTACTGAAGGATGAATATGAATACCGTCACAGATCATTTCCACATGACACTTATCATCATCACGAGCTGCGCCAATAACGCCGGGCGCCCTGTGGCTGAATGGCGGCATAGCGTTATACAGATGAGTCACATGACTCGCCCCTTCCTCCAACGCCTTTGACGCTGTATCATAGTCTGCTACTGTATGAGCAATAGAAATCACCACTTCGTCCTTTACATCTCGGATAAACTCCATGGCACCGTCATTTTCCGGAGCAATATCTACCAGCCTGATAAGCCCGCCAGACTCTTCCTGCAGCTTCCGGAACAGTGCCGTATCACATTTGCGGATATGATCTGCCGCCTGAGCGCCTTTTTTCTTCTCACTGATAAAAGGGCCCTCCATATTGATTCCCACCAGCTTGGCTCCTTTTCCGTCCCACTGTCCTGCTGCTTTTTTCTCTGCTACAGCCCGCTGGTGCTCCGCCGCATTCTTCATGATCTTATGCAGATCTTCTTCTGCCAGTGTCATGGTAGCCGGACAGATAGATGTAACACCTACTGAAGCCTCGTATTTTGCCATATTCTCTACCGCCTGAAGGGACGCGTCGCAAAAATCATCCCCCATGCAGCCATGAAAATGAATATCCACAAGTCCCGGGATCATAAAACAGCCTTCGCCGTCCACAACATCTCCTGACGCCTGATCCGGCTTCACGAATCTGCCATCTTCCACAGCCGCTCTGCCTTCTGTAAAGGTCATATCTTCACCAAATATTTTTACATTTTCTATGATCATATCTGACTCCTTCTTACAAAACAGGCCTCTGCCTGTGTCTATTCCCCATTCCACAGACGGAGGCTGCCGTATTTCATCGGTTATATTATTTTTAATCTTTAACCTCCGGCGCTGCGCACGGTATTTACTTCGGCATCTTTGACATTGCCGCCTTGTCAGCTACCAGGATCACATCATCATGAAGCTGAAGGATAGAAGCCGGCACTTCCGGAGTGATCGGACCATAGAACGCCTTTGCGAGGATCTCAGCCTTGTCCTCTCCGCTGACAATCAGAAGGATCTTCTTCGCCTTCATGATCGTACCGATCCCCATTGTGTATGCCTGTCTCGGCACATCATCTGCTGAGGCAAAGAAACGTTTATTTGCCTCGATCGTACTCTCAGTAAGATCTACGCAGTGAGTTGTTTTGGCAAAAACAGAATCCGGCTCATTGAATCCGATATGTCCATTATGACCGATTCCCAGCAGCTGGATGTCAACTCCGCCCATGGAGCGGATCAGTTCTTCATATCTTGCACACTCTTTGTCTGAATCTGGCTCTGTTCCGTCTGGAACGTTGGTGTTATCCAGATTGATGTTCACCCGGTCAAACAGATGATGATGCATGAAATAGTAATAGCTCTGGTCGTTATCTTTGGTCAGGCCTTTATACTCATCCAGATTTACCGTTTTCACCTCTGAGAAATCCAGATCGCCCTTCTTATACCACTCTACCAGCTGGTCATATGTACCAATTGGCGATGAACCTGTCGCCAGCCCCAGTACACAGTCCGGTTTTAAAATAATCTGTGCCGACAAAATATTCGCCGCCTGTCTGCTCATCTCCTGATAATTCTCTGTCACATAAATCCTCATGTGCCATTCCTCCTCTTTTTCAATAAATTTCCCCAAGTCATTCATTCTGAAAAAAACCGGATTTTCCGAACATAAAGTCTCCTTTACTTCTTGAAAATCCGGCCTTTCCTTCCAGGAGCAACAACCCAGTTCTCATCGTTTAAAGTTATACTAACAATGAAAACCGTCATTGTCAAGCTTCCCATGAATGTTGAATATTATTTGCAACTTAATATACAATTTTTGCAAGTACCAGTCCTTGAGGAGGCGCCGTCACGCCGGCCTGCTGCCGGTCCTTCGCCTCCAGCATATCCCCCACCTGCTCCGGCGTGTAAAATCCTCTGCCCACACTGACCAGCGTGCCTGCTATGATGCGGACCATATTATAGAGGAATCCATTTCCGCTGATCCTTAATGTGATAATATCATCCGCCCTCTCGATATCCAGCCCATAGATCGTCCTTACCGTATCCTTCACATCCGTATGTATACTACAGAAGCTCTTGAAATCATGTGTCCCCTTCAGGTACCCGGCGGCCTCACGCATCCGCTCAAGCTTAAGGGGGAAAGAGACGAAATACGTCATCTTCCGGAGCAAAGGATCCGGCATCTCCCGGTTCAAGATCATGTACTCATATGTCTTTACACAATCCCGGTATCTTGGGTGCCAGTCCGGCGGCACCTCATCCGACCGGACGATCACGATATCCTCCGGAAGGAAACGGTTCAGCGCATAGGCGACTCTCTCTGGCGGGATCGTCGTCTCCGTATCAAATACCGCCACATTGCCTCTGGCGTGAACCCCCGCATCCGTACGGCTGGCGCCTATGATCCGGATGTTCTCTCCGGTCAGCCTGGACAACTCCCTGTTCAGGACCCCCTCAATAGTTATTCCATTCGGCTGAATCTGCCAGCCGCAGTAATTGCTCCCGTCATAAGCGACGGTCAGCCTGATCCGCTTCATAAGCCCCTCCTTATCGATTGGGGACGTAGTAAAACTCGATTTTACTACGTCCCCAATTGAGATTCAGTGTGTCCCTTTTCGAATATCGATCAACCGACTTCCATTAAAAAACCCACAGTTTAAAGGGAACAAACCTTCCGACTGTAAATATCACAACAATATAGATCAAGGTAAAAATATACGCCATTTTATCCCTGCCTTTATAGTGCAGCGGCTTCATCTTCGTCCGCCCCTCTCCGCCGTGGTAACAGCGTGCCTCCATGGCCATCGCCAGGTCGTTGGCACGGCGGAAAGCGGATATGAACAGCGGCACCAGAATGGGGATCATAGCCTTGGCTCTCTGGATGATATTCCCCGACTCAAAATCTGCGCCCCTTGCCATCTGCGCCTTCATGATCTTATCGGTCTCCTCCAGCAGGATGGGGATGAACCGCAGAGCAATGGACATGATCATAGCCACTTCATGAACGGGAACATTCACCCTGTTCAGCGGATGAAGCAGCTTCTCCAGACCATCTGTCAGCCCGTTGGGCGTAGTAGTAAATGTCATGATCGAAGATCCTGCCACCAGATAGATCAGCCGGATTGCCATAAATACGGATGTCCGCAGTCCGCTCTCCGTGATCGTGATTATTCCGAAATGTACCAGTGTCTCCCCGCCTCTTGTCAGGAGCAGGTTCATCACAACAGTAAAGAGCAGGAGGATAACAATGGGCTTCAGCCCCTTTGCAATGTATTTTACCGGCACTTTTGAGAAATGGATCACACAGGCGAGAAACAGTGTGGCGATCACATATCCCAGCAGACTGTTCTGGATAAAAAGTGATATAAGAAAAAAAAGGGTGCAGACGATCTTCACCCTGGGATCCAGTCTGTGTATAGGGCTCTCCGCCGGATAATATTGTCCTATCGTTATATCTCTAATCATGGAAACTCCTCATTATCTCATCAGCTGCCTCTTCAATGGTCGTCGCATCCGCAGCCACATCAAATCCCCGCTCCTTCAGGTCATGCATCACATAAGTCACCTGGGGCGCCGCCAGCCCTACCTTCTCCAGCTCCTTATAGTGCGCAAATACTTCCCTGGGCGTACCGTCCAGCATCTTCTCTCCCCGGTTCATGACAATGATCCGGTCCACATAGTTGGCAATGTCTTCCATACTGTGTGACACAAGTATGACCGTCATCCCCGTCTCTTTATGAAGATGATTGATCTGGTCCAGGATCTCATCTCTGCCCTTGGGATCCAGCCCTGCCGTGGGCTCATCCAGCACCAGAACCTTCGGGTGCATGGCCAGGATCCCGGCGATAGCCACACGGCGCTTCTGACCTCCGGACAATTCAAAAGGCGACTGTCTATAATATTTCTCAGGAAAGCCTACCAGTTCCAACGCCTCTCTGGCATTCTTCTCACACTCTTCCTGAGACAGCCCCTGGTTTTTGGGGCCGAAACATACATCCGTCAGCACATCCACCTCAAAAAGCTGATACTCCGGATACTGGAAGACCAGCCCCACCTGTGTACGGAGCTTCTTCATATCATAGCCTTCCTCATAGATGCTCTGTCCTTCATAGTAAATATTTCCCGAGGTCGCCTTCATAAGGCCGTTCAGATGCTGGATCAATGTGGACTTTCCTGATCCGGTATGCCCGATGATCCCCACAAACTGTCCCTGTTCAATCTCAAGACTCACATCCTTCAGGGCAGGCTTCTCATAAGCAGTCCCCGGGCTGTATACATAATTCACATGTTCTAACGCAATCGACATAATGCTTCCACCAGCTCTTCCCTTCTCAGAATCCCCCTGGGCAGATCAAGCCCCCGCTTTCTCAGTTCCTCCGCCAGCATGGTAACCTGGGGTACATCCATGCGGTATGCCTTCAGCTCATCCACCCGGCTGAATATCTCCCGAGGCGTCCCGTGCATGACGATATGTCCATCATCCATAACAAACACCTGATCCGCGTCAATGACTTCCTCCATATAATGAGTGATCAGGATCACAGTAACGTTCTTCTCCTCCCGCAGCTTTTTCACCGCCCGGATCACTTCCCGCCTGCCGTTGGGATCCAGCATGGCGGTGGGTTCATCCAGCACGATGCACTTCGGTTCCATGGCGATCACGCCCGCAATGGCAACCCGCTGCTTCTGTCCGCCGGAAAGCTTATTCGGAGAAGCCTTTCTGTACTCCAGCATGCCCACCGAGCGGAGACTGTCCTCCACACGCTTCCATATCTCATCTGTGGGTACGCCCAGATTCTCCGGACCGAATCCCACATCCTCCTCTACCACAGTTCCGATGATCTGGTTATCCGGATTCTGGAAAACCATGCCGGCAGTCTGGCGCACATTCCACAGCTCGGCCGGATCCTTCGTGTCCTTTCCGTCCACCCATATAGTTCCCCCGGTAGGCACCAGAATAGCATTCATATGCTTTGCCAGGGTAGACTTGCCGGAACCGTTGTGTCCCAGCACGGCAACAAAAGCCCCCGGCGCCACATCGATATCCACACCATCGATGGCCCGGATGGTCCCGATCACATTGCCCTCTTCATCCCGTTTGTCATATTCATACACCAGATTTTCAGAATGTATCATTTCCATCGGCAAATCAGCCTCCGTATATCTTCAACTCATAAATGTAAATGCTGCATCTCCAGAAGCAGCTGCAGGCCGAAAGTCCCGCAGTTCTGCTCATTGCACTTTATTTTACGGCATCAGCGTGTATTTTTCAATCCTTTTATTTTCTGGTGGACGAGTGCGCATCCCGCAGAGAGTACTGTTTACGGGGAACAAATTTCCCTGTTAAACAAAAAGGAGCTCATTTCTGAACTCCTTCACCGCATCCTAGGCAGTCTCTTTCCCGTCTATTGTTATATCCAGGGGTACCTCGGCGCCGAAGTTACCGAGATAATAGGATGCGTATGCTTTATAATATCTGAGTGTCGTCTCGTCAAGCTCATCTGTGTATTCTGTAGTGGTTGACATCTCTGAGAGGAAATCGCAATATCCTGCGCTGTCATATCTGACGAACAGGTTCTCATGACCGATAAAATCATCCACATCTTCCTTGATCTCCCGCATCGTCACGTTACTTGAGTACTCAGAGGGCAGACTGCTTTCAAACTGTCCCCTTGTGCTGTTCCTGTAAAGGAACACCATGAAACACATGACCAGCAGTAAAAGAACCGTTCCCGCTATGATCTTGGATTTTCTCCCTGACATAAGAATTCACCTCGGCCTGAATAAAAAACATAATACGTCATTACCACAACACCGGTGTATTTTCAGAAAATGCTTTTCTCACACCGATCGTATCCTTATAATATTATATTCTGTCCCGATTTTCAATCTATTTTACTTTTCTCCTCCTTGAATCCTTCCCCGAACACTTCGCTCGTCTCTGTAAACATGAGAAATGCTCTTTCATCCACCTCATGCACGATATTCTTCAACCGGTATGCTTCGGACTTGGTGCAGGCGCAGAGCAGCACCTGCCGGTCCAGCTCTGTATAGCCGCCTGTGGCCTTCATCAATGTCACGCCCCGCTGCGCCGCTTCGCCGATCCGGCCGGCCATTTTCTTTCCTTTGCCGGTAATGATGATGGCAAGAGTTCCCGCTCCTATCCCGTACAGGATCTTATCGATCACAATCGTAGACACTCCTGTAGACGCCACTCCATAGAGCACTGCATCCACATCCCCGAAGACAGGCCACCCCAGCGCGATGATCACCACATCAATGACCATGGTGATCACTCCAAGAGAGAAATAGGGCCGCTTCTTTTTCACGACCATGGCGATAAAATCAATGCCGCCGGATGAAGAGCCTCTCATATAGAACAGTGCCATGCCGGCTCCCAGGAATACGCCAGAATAGAGCGCCGCCATGATCCTCTGTCCCTGATATGCTGGAAATAAGGGAAATATGATATCCAGAAATATGGTAGAAACCGCCATGCTTCTGGCTGTCCTCAGCAGAAATTCTCTCCCCACGACCTTATAGCTGATCAGGGCAAGGGGCACATTCAGAGCCAGGTTGGTAATACCTACAGGCAGCCCGATCATATAGTTCAGGATCAGGGCAAGTCCGGAGATCCCGCCGGGCGCAAATCGGGCGTATTTGGCAAACGTATAAATGCCGGCAGCGTATAAAATACTGCCGGCAATATCGTAAAGTAAGTCGGTTATAATTACTGTTATTCTATTTCTGTTACATATACCACGCACCGCTGTTCCTCCGTATAGGATCTGTTTCTTACAGCATGCGCACTTTTGAGCCGGAATATACCGGATACCTTAAGAGTTCGACCATTCGAACAATCTCAATAACTAAGTCCTCCCTCCTTCACTGCTCATAATACAGATACACATCCTCCAACGTCGGCTTTGCCTCTTCCGCGATTCCCACCTCCGGTCTCCTGCTGCTTAAAATCCTGGCACAAATTTTCTCTCCGGCATAGGTCAGACTTACAATTTTTGCGTCCTCGTTTTCATACTGACGCAGCTCTGCTGTATCCATGTAGACATTCCATACCATACCGTTTAAACCAGCAAGCAATTCTCTTGGTTCTCCCTGCCGGATCATATTTCCCCGCCGGAATACGCCTGGATCCTTTTATACCGCGCATGTTCCAGATTTACAGTTCCCAGAAGGCTGTCGATTCTTTCTCCTGCCCTCTTCTTCGACAAGCCTTTCAGAGAAGCCATATACCAGAGGAACTCTTCCCCCGTAAAGCCGTCATACAGGTTCTGCTGCTGAGGCATATATCCCAGCAGAGCCCGGTAGTCCTTCCCCATGTTGTCAATCTTTTTCCCATTCCATAAGATCTCCCCGCCGTCCGGTTTCAGGTTCTGAGTCATCATGTTCATCAGTGTACTTTTTCCGGCGCCGTTGGGTCCCAGAAGGCCATAGACGCCGGGATAAAATGTTTTCGTAAAATCATTTAACGCCAGGGTTTTCCCACCGTCATAGCTTTTTGTCAAATGATTGATTGTCAGTTCCATCCGCTCTTTTCCACTCCTCTACATCAACCGCAGCACTTCCAGAAGGATCGTTGCCAGATCAGTCCGAAAATACCAGAATAATAATATAGTCAGCCCCGTACATCCCACGCCGGTTCCGATCACGATTGCTACATTCTGCACTTTCCTGACAAGGATCAGCAGCAATCCGCACACCAGCGCAAAGAGGACTGCTTTCGCCAGAAACAAAATCAGGAGAAAGCTTCCTACAGATATATCAACCTGCAGATCCAGCATGGTAAAGTCCGACATTCTCTGTCCCATACAGGAAAAGCCGTCAATCCTGTAATATCTCAGGATCTGTGGAAGCAGCGTACATATCATACACCAGAGCATCCCAGTTATACATACGTATCGTTTCATCTTCTGCATCTGAGGTTTTCCCGCTTTGGTGGTATATAACAGCCCATACAGACCCTTTCTCCCATCCGACGCCTCGATGCTGCTCATCCAGAGGACCAGGGCCGCGCTGCCAATGAAAAATGCGGACAAAGGCGTCTGATAATCATAAATAGCCGCAGAGTAACTTTTCTCGTCAATCCAGTATTTATCTGATATGTCTCCTTCTTTTTCCATCAGTGCGTCTCTTTGCTCCTCCACCATACTCACACCGCCCTCACGAATCTCCGTATCATGAAGAAGCAGCTCTCTCTGAAACTCAGACTCTCCTCCGTTACCGGACCGCTGATCTGCGTGATGATCCTGTGATACTCGCCTTCTGCCGGATCGTAATAAACAGCAGGAGACAAGGCTTCTACGGAGCAGAACAGACACCACACCAGCAGTGCCAGGAGCAAATATCCCCGTTTCTGCTGGATCCATACCTTGCGCAGTTCAAAGAGATAGAGTCTTGTATGTCTCCATTGAACCGACGTCAGTTCTGCAATCTTCTCCCGGATCTTCTCAGCCACATTTCCGGAAGATATCTGACAACTGGACGAAAACCGGTACAGTCCAAGAACAGTTAATATTACAACCGCAATACAGCCTGCTGCCAGCATGACTGTCTCTTTACCGACCGGATATCCGAACAGGTTGCGATTCAGGTAAGTTCCAAACAGATTCCGCATATCCCATGCATAGAAAATATTGACACATTTTGCCGCATTTCCGGGACTGCTGATCTGTATAACCTGATACAAAAACATCTCAATCCCTACTGCCGCAGCATAGACAGGCAGCGCCGCGCCTTCCTGCCTTAAACTGATTGTCACGCAGGCGATAAAAACCGTACAAAGCATCCCTGTCAGCAGACGTACCACAAATAAGACTGCCATAGCCTGTCCGATCGTCACCGGAGCCGCACAGTCGCGGAATATGGAAATCGATTGTATCTTCCCATTAACATCACCATATCCATAGAGATATCCCAGTATCAGAAATGTCCCGCTCTCCTGTAATGCTGTATAGACGCCTCCCGCACTGACCATTGTCAGAAGCTTCGCGCCCGCCAGGGGCACATGTCCATGCTTCGTCCCCTTTGTAAGCAGGAATAACCCTTTTTTTCGCTCGGCCGATACGACAAACCAGGATAATACAAAGAGGAAGATCAACTGGAACCAGATTCCGTAATTGTAAGAAGCCAGCTCTCTTATCCCAATGCCCAGATCAGCTCTGACTCCCCCGGCGGACAGTCCTTCGTAATCCTCTACTGTTTTTATCAGATTCCGGTACAGATACGTATTGTGATCCTGATATGCCGCTGTCTCCTTCAGATTTTCCGCCTGTATGGGAATCTGTTTCAGGAAATCTTCATACGAGGCTGCATAGCTTTCCGCCTGCTCTGTCAACGCCTGGTAATACTCTGTATTTGCCGCCGCCTGATCTCCATTCACATATTCCCTCCATTGCTGCTTCATCTGAAAGAAATATGTATAATAATCCGTATGCCTTTCATACTGATACAGAGTAAAAAGATTTCCCAGCAGCAGAATCACAGTAAAAAACAAAAAGGAACGCTGTCGAAACAGTTTCTTCCACTCAAATACAAATAATCTCCTCATAACGCATCCCCGTTCTCTTCACTGTCTGCATTACTTTATCGGCTGTTCACATATTCTGGTCAGCTGATATTCCTCTCCCTGATATGTTCCGATCTTTGTTTTATCCCAGTATTCAATGGCAAATGTATCTCCGGATTCTTCCGATACCTGAACATACATCCTGTCCCCACTGCCGTAGGAGGGTTCATATGGGGAGGAATGAAATGGCGCCTGCACGGTGTCTACCAGATTCATATCTCTGTCATAGATATCAATATTCAAAGTAAAATCATACTCATACTGCTGATCCGTCTCCTCATTCAACTGAGTCTGAAACTCCTCGCTGTGATAGATCTTATCCAGGCACTCCGGACAGTTTGATACATACAGATAAGTCCCGTCGCTGGAATACCATCGGTACGCCGGCATATCTTCCATAAGCACTGTAGCATTTGTCCCGTCCAGATCCGCCATATACACATCTGTCTCCGCATCATACTCATGGTTCTTTGTAATATCCATCGCCGTATATATAATCTTATCCTGCCAGAATGTTACATCGCTCACCTGCTGTGTCTCTGTCTGATCCGGTATCCGGATCTCTGTTATACTTTTGTCCTGCAGATTATACTGGAATGTTTTATTATAGGAATATCTTATCCATTCTTCATCTGTAAAATCTTCTATCTCATCTGTCCGGGCTCCGTTCAGATTGATATAAAGATGATTTCCATAAGCCTCAAGTTCTCCGAATGCATAAACAACAATACCTTCATCCGGTTCAAAGATCGTCTCCGGCTGCAGCCTGCCCATTCCCAACAGTTTCATCGCTTTTACTGCATAATATTCCTGATTATCTGCATCAAATGTGTGCTCCACATAGTACAACACATCCCTGTGCATACACCACCCTTCCACAGATTGCCCTTCCCACTGATAGATTGTCTCCTTAGTGGAGCCGTCCTCTGCAAGCTTGTATAATACATCGCACGGTTCATCTCCCGACCAGTCATCCACAACAGAATACACATACCCATCCATATATGTAATTGATGCATTTTCTTCTGGAATGTAAGCATTGCACTCTCCTCTTCTGCTGTCGTCTGTTTCCTGAGTATGAAGGCAAAAGATAATTTTAAGAAAGGCTCCCTGGAAATGCTGATTCTGAAGCTGCTGTCCGTACAGGACTGCTACGGCTACCAGCTTACTCAGATTCTAAAACAAGAGTCGAACGGGCTCATTCAGATTCCATCCGGTTCTCTCTATCCAACTCTGTACAAACTGCTGGACAACGGATATATCACAGAGTATACGGTAAAAAGCGGAAAAAGACAGGAACGTATCTATTACCACCTGGAAGAGAGCGGCGCTGATTACCTTAAGGAACAGATCGACGCTTACCGGAGTATTTCTCATGCGATTTTAAAAATACTGGATTATGAAGGAGGCAAAAAAGAAGATGACGAAAAATGAAAAGCGCTACTTAAAACATGTCAAGTCTTTCATGCCTGTGAAGGGAAAGACTGAGCGCCGCTTTTTACATAGTCTGCGCAGTGATCTGGATGAATTCAGCACCGCTCAT
This sequence comes from Candidatus Mediterraneibacter stercoripullorum, assembly GCA_019115765.1. Lineage (GTDB taxonomy): Bacteria > Bacillota > Clostridia > Lachnospirales > Lachnospiraceae > Mediterraneibacter > Mediterraneibacter stercoripullorum. The sequence continues at coordinate 17,470 of DXCZ01000112.1, forward strand.
CCGAACAGCAGCTACGAGATCCTAACCCGGGAATTCGGCTCTCCATTAGATATGTTTTATTCTTATCTTTCCGAGCAAAATTCAGGTTTACTGATCAAACAGGTGAAACTGAGAAAGGCTCTGATACGTATTTTTATCGCCATTTCACTCATGATCATTCTCAGTTTAGGGATATATACCGGTCATCTTATCAGAGAATATGACAATGCCATGGACAACACCATCGGCGGATACACAAAAACAATTGAGATAATTGAGACAACTGAATAGGAGATTTCGAGCCGTGAGGAATAAAAAACTGTATTTACATTCTGTCGAACAGCTTTTAATCGGGAAAAGAAAAGACAGAAAAGCATTTCTTAATAACCTTAGTCAAGATATCGATGAATATCTGTTGAGTACTCCAGACGCCTCCTGTACAGATCTGGAAAAAGAATTTGGGACACCTGCCCAGTTATTGTATGAATATGCCTCTGCACAGGATGAAAGAGAATTAGCTAACTCTATCAGTATAAAACGGATCTCCGTTGTTTTTCTGACTTTTTTATTAGCTGCTGGAATTTCCGGAAGTATACTGAACACACTTTGGTGGAATAAAACGCTCCATGATATTCATGAAACAGAAAATTTGAATAATCAAATAGGACCTACAATCATTATAGACGAAACGAAGGAATCAAAATGAAAAGGGAAATAGCGAAACACATTCTTGCATCAGTTATCTGTATGGTATTTGTTCTAAATCTGATCCAACCAGTTAAGGCTCAGGAATCTATTACAGAAATAGAATATCTATCTGATGGAAGTTACTATCTTACTGAGATTCAAGAAGATTCTGTTCCATCAATCGGGTTACTCGCTGCAAACAAAACCAGAACAGCTTCTGCGACAACAAAATACTGTTCCGCATCCGGCAATACTTTATGGTATGTGAAAGTAACAGCTACATTTACCTATAATGGCAGTACAAGCTCATGCACTTCCGCTTCTGCGACAGCCGGATCCTATTCCTCCGCCTGGAAGATTTCCGGCAAATCAGCGTCCAGATCCGGAAACAAGGGGAAAGCAACTGCCACAGCAACACAATATGTCAACTCAAAACCTGCCAGCAGCCGTACAAGAACAGTAACACTCACCTGTGACAAAGACGGTAACCTTTCATAAAAATTCCGCAGAAATTGCTGTCGCTTTTTCTGCCGACAGATAATACTTTTCGTATATCGTTTTTACCTCAATCATCAGGCATTTCTTCTTTTTACGCTTAGCTAAAAGGCTTCCAGGTCATGCCCGGAAGCCTCCTTTTTCGCAAGTTATCATTTTCAATCAGATGTATCCTACTTATTTCCCTGATCTGCCAGACAAGAACTCCCTTTAACTCTTCACCATACATTCTTTTCTGTAGAAAGACACCCCATATTTCAGGATATCACTATATCCCTCCTGGCGCAGCGGTTCCTCATACTTCCGGTCTTCAATCTGCCTTAACGCCTCGTTGCACTTCGTTTCCAGTTCCTGGTAAGTCTTAGCAACCTTGATCTCGATGATCACGGCTTTTCCCCGGACACTGGGATATTTCAGAATAATATCCGGCCTTCCGTTTCCTGACTCCCGGTTTGATAATACGATATAGCTGCCGATATTTTTCAGCAATCCGGCAAGAAAGCCGTGATAATAACTCTCCTGATAATCATAAAAGCTGATCGTTTCCATCAGATTCTCTGAGAGGATCTCTGCCGCCCTCTCGCAGTCTCCGTTCAGAAAGCTTTCATAAAGAGAGGACAGATCCTTTTTCTCCGTTCTTTTCTCAAACCACTGCAGTACGGAATTCTTATATATATACCTCACTTCACTGTTGGGCACAGCCATTTCGACATAGATCGTCTCCCCCTCCAGACGCTCGCTGATCTTCTTCAGATATCCGGTAAAAAACAGGAAATTCCACAGATTGTCCTGTGTAGAATCCATATCCTCATATGTTATATCCTCATGGATGGGCTTTGTAATCGTACCGCCCTCGATCAATGCCTCGATCTCCTGCTTCACAGACAAATCCGCACGATCCACAAGGGTACGTACGATACTGTTGGAACTGGTATTGGACCAGTAGGGCCTGGGCAGTGCATTTGCATTTTTATAAAAAGAATTCACATAGTTAATGAGGCTCCAGGGATTATATACCTCCGTCTGTCCGAACCTGTATCCGTCATACCACTGCCGTATGGTTTCCCGCTTATCCTCCAGGCCATAATGCGCAAGCATCTGATCAACTTCGTCCTGGGTAAAACCAAAGTGCTCCGCATAGGAACTATCCAGAATGGAAATAACAACAAGGTTATTTAGGCCGGTAAAAATGGATTCCTTGCTGATCCGCAGACACCCTGTAACCACAGCGAACTCCAAAGCAGCATTTGTCTTAAGAGCAGACTCAAACAAGGAGCGAATCAGGGACACCATTTCCGAATAAAAGTCATTAAAAAATGCATTTTCAAGAGGAACATCGTACTCATCTATCAGGATAACCGCACCTGTTCCACAATCATTTTTCAAACACTCAGAAAGGAACTGCAAAGCGGTAAGGTACTCTTCCGGATCCGCTGTTCCGTCTGTAAAACGCTTATATTTATTACGCTTTTCCGCAGAATTTAACTTCTCAGCCACCGCTGAATGCCGCTCAAACTCCCTCGCTATTTCTTCCTTGAGACAATAAAACGCCTTCCCATAATCCGCCTGTTTCATCGATTTCAGAGAGATACTGATCACGGGATACCGCCCCATCTCGGATACATACCGTTCTCCGGCCCCCATAATTTTCGTTCCGGCAAACAATTCCCTGTTGTCGCCACTGTCATTCTTTTCAAAAAAATAACGAAGCATGCTCATATTCAATGTTTTCCCAAACCTTCGGGGTCGGGTAAACAGGTTCACTTCACCTCTTAGATCTATCAGATCTTTGATCAAAAGAGTTTTATCAACATAATAATACCCTTTTTCTATGATTTTCTTATAGTTGTCAACGCCGATCGGCAACGGTTTCCGCTCCATAAAACGCCTCCTTTCCCAGTATATTTTCCTGATATACCTGATCATACGCATAAGCATACATATGTGAGGATCTGAGTTCATTGTACTACGTTTGAAAGAGAGGCGCAACCTGACTTCTTGTTCACTTTTCAAATTTACAACACAAAACCCCCGGGAAACAAAGTTCCCAGGGGATATATTTGAGTTCAATATTCTGTTATCAGATATGATTACTCGATGATCTTAGCTACTGTACCTGATCCTACTGTACGTCCACCCTCACGGATAGCGAATCTCAGACCTTCCTCCATAGCTACCGGATGAATCAGCTCAACTGTCATCTCTACGTTATCACCAGGCATGCACATCTCTACGCCTTCCGGCAGCTCGCAAACACCTGTAACGTCTGTTGTTCTGAAGTAGAACTGCGGTCTGTAGTTGTTGAAGAACGGAGTATGACGTCCACCTTCATCTTTTGTCAAAACGTAAACCTGGCATGTAAACTTTGTATGGCATTTTACTGTGCCCGGTTTGATCAGAACCTGACCTCTTTCGATCTCTGTTCTCTGAACACCACGAAGCAGAGCACCGATGTTGTCACCTGCACGAGCCTCGTCGAGCAGCTTACGGAACATCTCGATACCTGTTACAACAGTCTTCTTAACATCCTCGTGGATACCGATGATCTCAACTTCGTCAGATACATGAAGTGTACCACGCTCTACTCTACCAGTAGCAACCGTACCACGTCCTGTGATAGAGAATACGTCCTCTACAGGCATCAGGAACGGCTTATCTGTGTCACGCTCCGGAGTCGGAATCCACTCGTCAACAGCAGCCATAAGCTCCATGATCTTGTCGCCCCACTCTCCGTCCGGATCCTCAAGAGCCTTCAGAGCAGAACCCTGGATGATCGGAGTGTCATCTCCCGGGAAGTCATACTCGTTGAGTACTTCACGGATCTCCATCTCAACCAGCTCAAGCAGCTCTTCGTCATCTACCATATCGCATTTGTTCATGAATACTACGATGTACGGTACGTTAACCTGACGGGACAGAAGGATGTGCTCCTTTGTCTGAGCCATAACACCGTCTGTTGCAGCAACAACCAGGATAGCGCCGTCCATCTGAGCAGCTCCTGTGATCATGTTCTTAACGTAGTCAGCATGTCCCGGACAGTCAACGTGTGCGTAGTGACGATTCTCAGTCTCATACTCAACGTGTGCTGTGGAAATCGTGATTCCACGCTCTCTCTCTTCCGGAGCCTTGTCGATGTTGTCGAAAGCAACCTCTGCGTTACCGGATACTCTGTGAGAAAGTACCTTTGTGATTGCAGCTGTCAGAGTTGTTTTACCATGGTCAACGTGGCCGATGGTACCAATATTACAATGCGGTTTTGTTCTTTCAAATTTAGCTTTTGCCATTTTGAATGTCCTCCTTAAAATTTCACCTGTTTTCAGGCATTTCTAAATGAAATTCGATTTTACCCGGCTAAGTCTGATTATATTTCAAACTTAGCCGATTTTCAAGCCTTTTTGTTACATTTAGGCATTTTTATTGGATAATACCTTTTCCTGCACGGACTTCGGAACCTGCTCATATTTCTCGAAGAACATAGAGTAGTTACCACGTCCCTGGGTTCTGGAACGAAGGTCTGTAGAATATCCGAACATTTCAGAAAGCGGTACGAATGCACGCACAATCTTTCCGCCGCCCAGATCATCCATTCCCTCGATACGGCCACGACGGGAGTTCAGGTCACCAATGATATCCCCCATGTATTCCTCAGGCATTGTCACTTCAACCTTCATAATAGGCTCAAGCAGAACCGGAGCACCCTGCTTCATGGCATCCTTGAAGGCAAGAGAACCTGCAATGTGGAATGCCATCTCAGAAGAGTCGACCTCATGGTAAGATCCATCGTATACATTCGCATGAACGCCTACTACCGGGAATCCGCCCAGGATACCGGACTTCATGGCATCTTCGATACCTTCGCCGACTGCCGGGATATATTCCTTCGGGATCGCGCCGCCGACAACACTAGACTCAAACTTGTAAGTCTCCTCGCCGTTGGCATCCATTGGTTCAAACTTAACTTTACAGTGTCCGTACTGACCACGTCCACCGGACTGTTTAGCATATTTGCTGTCGATATCCGTTGCTTTTGTGATCGTCTCTTTGTAAGCTACCTGCGGAGCACCTACATTCGCCTCTACCTTGAATTCACGGAGAAGTCTGTCAACAATGATCTCAAGATGGAGTTCACCCATTCCTGCAATGATCGTCTGACCTGTCTCCGGATCAGTATGTGCACGGAATGTCGGGTCTTCCTCTGCAAGTTTCGCAAGAGACTCACCAAGTTTACCCTGGGAAGCCTTGGTCTTAGGCTCGATAGCAAGCTCGATAACCGGATCCGGGAATTCCATGGACTCAAGGATTACCGGGTGCTGTTCGTCACAGATCGTATCTCCTGTTGTGGAGAACTTGAATCCGATTGCCGCAGCGATATCTCCGGAATAAACTTTATCCAGCTCTTCACGCTTATTTGCGTGCATCTGAAGGATACGTCCAACACGCTCCTTCTTATTCTTAGTAGCGTTCAGTACATATGAACCGGAGTTCATTGTTCCTGAATATACTCTGAAGTAAGCAAGCTTACCTACGAACGGGTCAGTCATGATCTTGAACACGAGAGCAGAGAACGGCTCATCGTCAGAAGAGTGTCTCTCAACCTCATTGCCGTCTTCGTCTACACCCTTGATAGACGGGATGTCTGTCGGAGCAGGCATATATTCAAGGATTGCATCCAGAAGCTTCTGAACACCTTTATTTCTGTACGCGGATCCGCAGCATACCGGAACAGCTGTACACTCGCATGTAGCTTTTCTCAGTACTGCTTTCATCGCGTCAACAGATGGCTCCTCACCCTCCAGATATTCCATCATCAGGTCATCATCCAGCTCGCAGATCTTCTCAACAAGTTCTGTGTGATACAGCTCTGCCTCATCCTTCATCTCTTCCGGAATCTCTGTTACAGAGATGTCGTCACCCTTCTCATCATTGTAGATATATGCCTGCATTTCGAACAGGTCGATGATTCCTTTGAATTCGTCTTCTTTTCCGATCGGGAGCTGAAGACAGATGGCGTTCTTTCCAAGTCTTGTCCTGATCTGATCTACCGCATTGTAGAAATCAGCTCCAAGGATGTCCATCTTGTTAATGAATGCCATACGCGGTACATTGTATGTGTCTGCCTGGCGCCAAACGTTCTCTGACTGAGGCTCAACACCACCCTTCGCGCAGAAAACACCTACGGCTCCGTCCAGCACACGAAGTGAACGCTCAACCTCTACGGTGAAGTCAACGTGTCCCGGAGTATCGATGATATTGATACGATGCTCCAGCGCGCCCGGCTTCGGTTTGGTCTTCTCTTCAAGAGTCCAGTGGCATGTCGTAGCAGCTGATGTGATCGTGATACCTCTTTCCTGCTCCTGCTCCATCCAGTCCATGGTAGCAGTACCCTCATGAGTATCGCCAATCTTATAGTTAACACCGGTATAGTAAAGGATACGCTCTGTCAGCGTAGTCTTACCTGCGTCGATATGAGCCATGATACCGATGTTTCTGGTTCTCTCTAATGGATATTCTCTTCCAGCCAAGATTTTTTCCTCCTCAATATGGTAGTTCTCCGGGACAAGGCCCGAAGAACAAGCTTTGCACCGGATTCAAAAATGAACCCCAAAAATGCTGAGCTATTAGAAACGATAGTGAGCAAACGCTTTGTTTGCCTCTGCCATCTTGTGCATATCTTCTTTTCTCTTCACAGCGCCGCCTGTGTTATTCGCTGCGTCGAGGATCTCATTTGCCAGCCTTTCTTCCATTGTCTTCTCGCCTCTCTGACGGGAATACATTGTCAGCCAGCGGAGTGCAAGAGCCTGTCTTCTGTCAGCTCTGACCTCGATCGGTACCTGGTATGTTGCACCACCAATACGTCTTGCCTTAACTTCCAGCACCGGCATCATGTTGTTCATAGCTTCCTCAAACACTTCAATCGCCGGCTTCTCAGCCTTTGCCTCTACTCTTTCAAATGCTCCGTATACAATCTTCTGTGCTACACCCTTCTTACCATCAAGCATGATGTTGTTGATAAGTTTGGTAACAACTTTATTGTTGTATATTGGATCCGCTAATACATCTCTTTTCTGAGTATGTCCTTTACGTGGCACGGTCCTTCCCTCCTTAATCATATTTTCCGGTTTCCCCGGGATTAATTCATCGGTACTCACATGTGTCTTTCTATGGAATCGCATTTCATGTGCTCGCGGCCGCGGGACTGTATCTTAAATGATGTTCGGCACACTAAGCTTGAAAACAACTCGCTAAACTTCGCCGAACCAAGCTCGCACTAGACTCGCATGAAGATACCCTCCACTTTGTTCCAGGTATCTGTTTTTACACCAGGCTCGACAAAACCTCGCCAAGTGTTCAATGCATCGTCAAGTGCTCAGCTTATCCGCAACCCTACGATAATCATAGTTCTGTTTGTGATACGATTTAACTATCAGTTACTTATTTCTTTGCGTCTTTCGGTCTCTTAGCGCCGTATTTTGAACGCGCCTGACGTCTCTTCGCAACACCTGCTGTATCCAGTGTACCACGGATGATGTGGTATCTTGTACCAGGCAGGTCCTTAACTCTTCCTCCACGGATCATAACAACGCTATGCTCCTGAAGGTTGTG